>CAMWYV010000155.1 GCA_947178565.1 uncultured Porphyromonadaceae bacterium
CTATGACATTATTGGTTTCAAAAGGGGTAACCGCCACAAACAGATCGCAATGCTCCACTCCCGCCTCTCTCAACACATTGAAGGACATCGGCGAGCCAACCATAGTCATAAGATTATAATTGGCATCTATAGCCGCCAATTTGTCGGCATCCTTGTCAATAAGGATAATATCCTGCTCTTCCCGCGACAGCAGTTTGGCGAGATGCGAACCGACCTCACCCGCTCCGGCAATCACAATCTTCATTCGCCCACCTCCTTTCCTGCCGCCATGATAACCGTACGGGCTATAGAGGCGGCATCCATGCGGCAGAGTTCAAACAACTGCGGCACTTTGCCCTGCGGCACAAACGCATCCGGCACTCCTATTCTCACGACCGGGAGCGAATATCCCCTTGCGGCGAGCCATTCAAGCACCGCCCCTCCGAGTCCTCCCTCAACGGTTCCGTCCTCGACAGTGACAACAGGTTTACCCTCCTTCGCCACCTTTTCAAGAATCCCATCATCGAGCGGCTTGAGGAAAATCATATCGTAGTGACTCGCGCTGACCCCTTTCTGCGCCGCAAGGTCAAGAGCCTTTGACACTTCCGATGCGAGAGCACCGAGACTCAGCACATTTATATCCGCACCCTCTCTGAGCTGTACCCCTTTGCCGATATGTATTGGAGTGAAGGGGGCATCAGGATCGGAGCAATACCCCCTGCCACGCGGATAGCGTATAGCCCACGCGCCTTTTCTGTCCGGCAGTTGCGCGGTATAAAGCAATGAGCGCAGTGTATCGGCATCGCGCGGAGCGGCAACAGTCATGCCGGGAATCGCCCTCATGTATGCGAGGTCGAGAACGCCGTGATGGGTAACACCGTCCTCACCTACCAGACCCGCGCGGTCTATACAGAAAGTGACCGGAAGCTGCTGCACTGCCACATCATGGATAATATTATCGTAAGCTCTCTGAATGAAAGCTGAATAAATGGCAACGAAAGGCAACATACCCTCCTTTGCGAGACCGCCGGCGAATGTTACCGCATGCCCCTCGGAGATACCGACATCAAACACCCTGTGCGGCATCACTTTCTGCATTATATTGAGAGAAGTGCCGGATGACATCGCCGCAGTGATGCCCACTATGCGGTCATTCCTACGGGCAAGTTCTGTGACTGTGGTGCCGAACACTTTCTGAAACTTCGGATAATGACGATTATCCTCCTCGCCAAGCCGCTCTCCGCTCTCGGGGTCAAAGCATCCTGGCGCATGCCACGGCGCGGGATCGTTTTCGGCAGGTGCATATCCTTTGCCCTTGACGGTGCGCAGATGCAGCAAGCGCGGACCGGGAATATCCTTTATGTCATTGAGCACCTTGATGATTCTGGGCAGATCGTGACCGTCAAACGGACCGAAATATCTGATATTCAGTCCCTCAAAGATATTTTGTTCCTTAGCTATAAGCGACTTGAGGCTGTTGTTGAAGCGCTGTATGCGCCCCTTGCCGCTGTCGGTAACCAGTCCTATTTTCCGCGCCAGCTTGCCAAAGCGGTTTCTCACGCTGTTATAGCCCTTTGAGGCGGTGAGATGAGCGAGATATGAATTGAGCGACCCCACATTTCGGTCAATCGACATATCGTTGTCGTTGAGAATAATGAGCAGGTTGCTGTTTGTATTCGCAGCATTGTTCAGTCCCTCGAACGCAAGCCCTCCGCTGATAGAAGCGTCACCGATAACCGCCACCACATTTCTTGCAGGAATCTCGTGCTTGAGAGCACTGGCTGCCGCCATTCCGAGCGCTGCGGAGATAGAGTTTGAAGCGTGACCCGCGGTAAAGGTGTCATACTCGCTTTCGTCCGGATTGGGAAAACCACTGAGTCCTCCGAGCTTACGGTTGGTGTGAAAGCGCCCCGCCCTGCCGGTAATCAGCTTGTGACCGTATGCCTGGTGTCCCACATCCCACACGATGCGGTCGTATGGAGTATTGAAAACATAGTGGAGCGCAACAGTAAGCTCAACAGCCCCCATGCTTGAAGCAAAGTGACCTGGATTGGTTGACAAATTATCTATCAGGAAACCACGTATATCAGCACAAACCGCACCCAACTCACTGACCGGCAGCTTGCGCAGATCGGCAGGCGAATCAATGGCACTCAGCAGGGGATATTTATCCGCATCCGGTTTTATAACAGACTCATCGGTCGGAACTTTGAGTGTTGTCATGATCTTTTGAGCGAATATATTTCTTATAGAGCGGCACAAAAACTATTATACCGGAGGCTATCAGAATAAAAGCCACCCGCAGATTGAATCTCTGACTGCTCACCACAATATAGCACAGCGCGAGCCAAAGAAGTGTGATGCAACTAAGCCGGAAAATGTCTTGTCCTCTCAATTTCATTGGTTTATCAGACTCACAGACTTTATCTCGGGAGTGCGAGCCGGCGCAAAGGTACTAAATATTTCTTATTTAGAGCCGCTTATTATGCGGAGTATTGACGGCGCGCCTCATTGAAGATAATAGTCCAGATATCCTCGGTGATATTGTGAGAGGGGCTAAGGCGCTCAAACTCATTTCTCACCACCTCGCAGCGGCTTGTGAGCAAATCATCGAGCGCAATGAGAAATTTAGGACTATCAACGGGTATCCGTTTGCGCTTTATCAGATCTTCGGCGGTCAATACGGCAAGAGTGCGGATGCGTCTGGCGGAAATATCCACGGTCTTGCTACCGATGCGGACTTTAGATGGTGCCGGAACCTTACATCTCTCATAGTAACTTTCCACAAATTTACTCACATCGTCATTATCTTCTTCTTTGGGATTGCCAGATGACGGCTCACCAACAGCCGACTCCTTAGCATGCTTTTTTACCAAACGCGCTTCGCGGCGGCGCGCCCTGTCATCGATATCGTAGCGTATAAAGTCAAAAGCCATACGTGAAAGGGGCTGCATATCAATAACATTTCCGCTCGCAACATACTCAATAACTGCATCATACACTTCTCTACGGATTTCATCGGAGTAGGATTTCAGAATTTCGTGCCATTTCATAGCAAATGTAAAATTTTTCATAGTTTAAAATAGTGTGTTAATCGTTTGATGGCGCAAAGATAATACGAGTTTTGTTAATATGCAAATATTTTGAGAGGGAAATTCAATCTAAATAAACATGGGGACATGACGTATCATGTCAGAAAACAATATTTGATATCCTCAAACAGACATGACACGTCATGTCCCTACATTTTTATACTTTTGCAAACTGTAACACCATTTAAACTTAAATATGGCGGATTCCATTCCTGTCAACTCCCGGAAATCACCTCGCGCTGCGTGGATTGATTACGACTACGGGGCTTTTTTTGTTACTATTTGCACGCAAAATAAACGGCATTATTTTGGCGAGATATTCAATGAAAAAATGCACCTGTCGGAAATCGGCAAATACATTGAGCGAGAGTTACAAAATCCGAAATTGCATCATCCTCATATCGAAATACCTTTATTCGTGGTAATGCCCAATCATATCCACGCGATCATATATTGCAATAACAATGAGGATATTGACTACAATGACATCCCTAAAAACCTAAGGAATCCAAATCCCTCACAACGAACTTTCCCCAATATGCCCCGCCATATACCCGTTTTAAGTAAATATATCGGCTCGATGAAAGCCGCCGTGAGCCGGTTTGCACGAACCATTAATCCTGAATTCAGGTGGCAAACGCGATATCATGACCATGCAATCAGAAACACAAACGAGGGCAATAATATTGCCGAGTACATTGAAACCAATGTCACACGTTGGGAATCGGATTGCTTTTACGATTGATTTAAAACATTTATAACGTAGGGACATGACGTGTCATGTCATAAATTTCCCTGCCGGACATGATACATCATGTCCCTACATTAATTCATGAGTATATCCGTATGTCCGCGCGATGCTGTGTTTATATTTTTTTGGATTGGAGAGGAAGATTGCGTATATTTGCACCTTGATTTAATACGCGGGCGCATACGCATACGCGTGAAAAACAGTAAACCAATCAGTTGAGATTATGTCACGACTAAAAATATTTGCATCATCGCTATGCACAGCCGCACTGCTTCTAAGTGCTTCTCTTAATTCATCAGCCCAACAAC
>CAMWYV010000156.1 GCA_947178565.1 uncultured Porphyromonadaceae bacterium
GCTTAATACTATTGCCGACCTCGCGCAGGCATCTAATTATGCGCTGACAAAATGCGGTTTTCCCACCCATGCGAATTCTTCCTACCAATATTTCGTTGGAAACGGAGTTTCCAAACTTCTGGAAAGAATTGTGCCGGAAGATGAACGTACGAAGCCTACCTTACAGAAAATGAGACAGTATTTCTCGGAATATTACGATACTCACTGCACAGACCTCACAACGCCATACCCCGGTATCCCCGAGCTACTCAAAGAGCTTATGGCAAACGATATAGCGGTGGCTGTAGCTTCCAATAAATACCAAGCTGCCGTAAGCAAGCTCATCAGCCATTTTTTCCCTGATATCAAATGGGCTGCTGTGGAAGGTCAGCAGGATGGGAGACACGTTAAACCGGATCCTTCTATAGTCTTTGAGATTCTGTCTCAACACCCTACCCCAAAGAAAGATGTGCTTTATGCCGGCGATTCAGGGGTGGATATGGAAACCGCACGACGCGCATGCGTGCAGAGCTGTGGTGTGACTTGGGGTTTTCGCCCGGTTTCCGAACTAAAGCAGAATTATGCTGATATTATTGTAAATTCGCCGCAGGAAATATTCGATTTCGCCACCAGCGAAATAATCATATAACACTAAACGACTTATACTCATGCAATTGACTCAACTAACAGCCATCTCTCCGGTTGACGGTCGCTATCGCGGAAAATGCGAAAGCCTTGACAATTACTTCTCTGAATACGCACTCATCCGCTACAGAGTGCGCGTTGAGGTGGAATATTTTATAGCCCTCTGCGAGATTCCTCTGCCTCAGCTACATGGTGTTGACAAAAATATATTCCCCGCTCTGATAGATATTTATCAGAATTTTTCTCTCGCCGATGCAAAGCGCATCAAAGAGATTGAAAGCGTTACAAATCACGACGTTAAAGCAGTCGAATATTTCCTGAAAGAGCGTTTTGACATACTCGGATTGGAAAAATACAAGGAATTCATCCATTTCGGCCTCACCAGTCAGGATATCAACAACACATCGGTGCCGATGTCTCTCAAAGAATCGCTTCACGATGTATATATTCCCGCCGTTCAGGAAATTATTGATTTCCTTGATGCAAAAGCGAATGAATGGGCTGATATTCCCATGCTTGCCAAGACTCACGGTCAGCCTGCATCTCCAACCCGTCTCGGAAAGGAAATAAAAGTATTCTCCTATCGCCTCGCGACCCAGCTTAAATCGCTCAAGGCTGTGCCTGTCAGCGGTAAGTTCGGAGGAGCGACCGGTAATTTCAACGCCCATCTCACAGCCTATCCCGCCATTGACTGGCGCTCTTTTGCCGCAAACTTCCTAAGCAAAAGCCTCGGCATTGAAAGAGAAGAATTTACCACTCAGATATCGAACTATGACAATCTCGCTGCACTATTTGATGCAATGCGACGCATCAACACTATCCTGATTGACCTTGACCGTGATATATGGCAGTATATATCAATGGAATATTTCAAGCAGAAAATCAAAGCGGGAGAAGTAGGCTCTTCCGCCATGCCCCACAAGGTAAATCCTATCGACTTTGAGAACTCGGAAGGCAATCTCGGCATAGCAAACGCCATCCTTGAGCATCTTGCAGCCAAACTCCCTGTCAGCCGTCTGCAGCGCGACCTCACGGACAGCACCGTTCTCAGAAATATCGGTGTGCCGATGGCTCACACACTTATAGCCATAGCAAGTACACTCAAAGGACTCAACAAGCTCATTCTTCATCGCGAAAGCATTGATGCCGACCTTGACTGCATGTGGAATGTGGTTGCCGAAGGTATCCAGACAATTCTACGCAGAGAGGGTTATCCTAAACCCTACGAAACTCTCAAGCAACTCACCCGCGTTAATTCTACCGTCACAGCAGAAAGCATCTCTGAGTTCATAGACACCCTTGAGGTAAGCGATGCGGTGAAAGCAGAGCTAAAAAAACTCACACCCCATACATATACCGGCTATTAATGCCTATTCGTGATTACATGCCCTAAAAGTATGTTAATTATACCGATCTGCAATCCGCCTCGTTAATAAAACGGGGCGGATTATTGTTATTATTGTAATTTTCTCTTAAATTTGCACCATAATTAAATGAGCTATTTAAGAAACTAAACTATAACTGAACAATAACCGATTCCGGAGAAACGCCGGGTGAATTCTAACAAACAAATAAAACCGCCGAGAGGCAGAAACTTTTTTTACAGCACACTATGGATAATGAAAAAAAAAGCAAGCGTCCACGCATTGGTGAGATGAGGGCAAACGACAGTTTCGACACAACGAACAACACTGGTACCGAGGCAGCACCATCTGCTGAAAACAATGACTTCCGTCAAGATAACAATTATCGTCCCAGACAGAGCGGATATAATAATCGTCAGAACGGATATTACTCAAACAACCGCTATCAGGGTGGCAATGGCTACAACAATTATCAGCCGAGGCAAAACTACACCCCCCGCAACCAGAACGCTGAAGGAGATACCGGCACAACGGCGATGACAGAAAACGGCGAAAATACCATCGGATATCAGCCCGCCTATCGCAGCACCGGATATAATCGTCAGAACAACTACAACAGACAAAACAATTATAACCGCCAGAACAACTACAACCAGGGCGGATACAATAACAACCGTCAGGGTGGATATACCCCGCGCAACAACCAGACCGGTTACAACAATCCTAACCGACAGAGTGGATTCACACCGAGAAACAACCAGGGAGGATACAATAACAACCGTCAGGGTGGATACAACAATCGCCAGGGCGGTTACAACAATCAGAACCGACAGGGCGGATACAACAACCGTCAGGGCGGTTACAACAACCAGAACCGACAGGGTGGATATAACAATCAGGGTGGTAACCGCCGTCCCCAGATGCGTCACAACCAGTACGGAATGCCTCATGGAGGCAAGAGTTTCACCCCGCGTCCCAAAAGAGTGGAGTATGAAATGCCTATTCCCGATCCAAACGAACAGATTCGTCTGAATAAATTCATGGCAAATGCCGGCATCTGCTCACGCAGAGAGGCTGACAACTTCATCCAGCAGGGTCTCGTCAAGGTCAATGGAAACGTTGTTACCGAACTCGGCACAAAAATCAGCCACAATGACACTGTTGAATATGATGAAAAGATTGTGACACTGGAAAACAAATGCTATATCCTTCTCAACAAACCGAAGGATTGCGTTACCACCAGTGACGATCCAAACGGTCGCCTCACTGTTATGGATCTTGTGAAAGGAGCCTGCAACGAGCGTATCTATCCGGTAGGACGCCTTGACAGAAATACAACCGGAGTGCTTCTCCTCACCAATGACGGAGACCTCGCCTCCAAGCTCACTCACCCTAAATATATCAAGAAGAAAATCTATCATGTGTGGACCGACAAGGATATCACCGAAGAGGACATGCAGAAGATTGCCGATGGAATCGAACTTGAGGATGGACCTATCCATGCCGATGCTATCAGCTATGCTACCGATACCGACAGAAATCAGGCCGGTATTGAGATTCACTCCGGCAGAAACCGCATTGTGCGCCGTATTTTTGAAAGCCTCGGATACTATGTGACCAAACTTGACCGAGTTTACTTTGCCGGACTTACCAAAAAGAACCTCCCCCGAGGTCGTTGGCGTTACCTCACCCAGGAAGAAGTCAACTTCCTCAAAATGGGCTCTTTCGAATAATTGATATTTACGGGAATCGGTAGAGACGCACGGCTCGTGCGTCCACCGGTCATCCCCGAGAAACGCAATTGATAGCGTTAGCAAACCATATTGGAAAAGTAATTTGAAATGAAAAGGACTAAAATAACAGAACTGCTCACCCCTGCCATCATCGGACAGGAAGTGACCACTGCCGGATGGGTGCGTACCCGTCGTGGGAACAAACACGTTCAGTTTGTTGCTCTAAATGATGGTTCTACTGTCAAGAACCTTCAGGTGGTTTTTGACATGGCTAAGTTTTCTGACGAGCAGCTCAAGAGTGTGACCACCGGCTCAAGTATAAAAGTCACCGGCAAGCTCGTCGAGTCAATGGGTAAAGGAC
>CAMWYV010000157.1 GCA_947178565.1 uncultured Porphyromonadaceae bacterium
TCACGAAGAACATTCTGCCCGAAAACGGTGGTCAGTTCGGTCAGTTCCGCATTAATCTTCTTCAATTTCTCACGTCCCTGCTCATCAAGAAGCGCCCCGCTTCGGCGGAAAGAATCATAGGTCTCGGTAAGCAGCATCATATCCTCGCCATCAAGATTATAACGGTGTCTATTATCATAGACGGCTTTTATTCTCTGCCACAAAGCCTCATTGAGAGTGATGGAGGTGGAGTATTCCGACAAAGCGGGCGCTACTTTTAGCGAAATATCCATAAGCTCATCATCTGACAGCGCCGAGTTAAGAGGATAGAACACATTCAGCGCCCGGTCAAGCTCCTTGCCCGCTTTTTCAAGAGCAACGACGGTGTTCTCAAAATCAGGTTCCTGAGGATTATTGCAAATAGCATCTATCTCCTTCTGTGCAAGAGCGATTCCCCGCTCTATCGCAGGCTCGAAATGCTCTGTCTTTATCTCACTGAAAGGCACTTCGCCATACTTACCTTTAAAATCAACATATAAAGGGTTAACCACTTCTGTCATAATCATTCCGTTTTTCTAGTCAAAAAGATGAGAGAGCCTTGTCCACAACAATCTCAAGCATCACATTGTCAATTCCGGCATTCTTGAGCACAGATATATCTGCGGTAAGAAGCCTTATGAAATCATCCGGAGATGATAGCCGAATACTTCTGCGATAATGCTCCACCGCCTCCGGATACTTACCTGAAGCAAGCGCCAGATGCCCTGCATTGAGATAATCGGACGTTACCGGATTATCACTCAGAATCCTGTCAAAATACTGCGATGCCTTCTCATAATCTCCCGAGAGGAAAGAACACCACGCAATAGGTCTGTAAGACTTGGTTGAATCGGGCGCAAGATATTCCACTTTATAAAACATTTTCTGCGCCTCCTTAACCGAGCCTAACTCCATCAGGCAGTGCCCGATAGCATAAGCGACATTCGTATCTTCGGGACGCTTCGCCTCCACCTTGCGGTAATATTCGAGAGCCTTGGCGTGATTGCCTATAAGACGATATGAAGACGCAAGCCGTTTCAGGGTCCACAGGCTTTCTGGCGCAAGCAATTCACTCCGCGAATACATTTCAATTGCCTTTTCAATCTCACCAAGAGCCGCGAGACAGTATCCCGCTTTCTGGAGCAACTGGTAATCACCGGGGGTATCGGCAATAAGAGTGTTGAAATGAGCCAACGCTTCCTTGTAATATCCACGCTTAAAGTAAAATTCAGCGATTAGCCTTATATTTTCCGGCGAACCGAGAGTTTCACTAAAGAGCTCAAGCGACGCAAGATCGGGAGAAAGAACAAAGGGGTCTTTCATCTCCCCTTTTCTGCGGAAAAGCTTAAAAAAGCGGTAAAGATTCTGCACCAATACAGCCACAACCGCCTCACTTTTCCTGTCTCTGATCTCAAGAGATCCCGCATCAATCTCCGCCTGATTGAGTGCCTGTGCCTCAATCTGCTCGGTAAACATTTTTCTCTGAGATTCAGGAATGTGGTTGAATGAAAAAATCATCGAATACTTGTCGCTGTCACATAAAAAAGGCGATGCACCTATTATCCCGGCAAGCTTCCTCAAATGCCCTGTCACCGTGTCAGCTACCGCCTTACGCTCCATAGAGAATGGCACAAACCAGTTTGCCACCTCGCTGAAAAACGGAAAACTCTTGAGCCCGGAGAATGTAGCCATCATAAGATCGGCACCATCACTCTGCAACTCTGTCAACTCTTTCAATTTGTCTGTGAGTCCACTTTTGTCCAGCAGCTCCTCCCACTCCGGATTATCTTCAAGAGAAGCAAGATCCATCTCACTTGTCATATCCCCGAGTTTCTGCAAATCGGGACGCAACTTCATCATTGCGGGAAACACCTCCGTTTTCAGCTTGTTTGTGATACGCTCTGTATCGCGCGTTCTCACAAACTGCATGGAAACCAACGACAAATCCTCGTTCCAGGTGTGCCTCTGCTTCATAAGTTCCAGGATTCCGTGTAGTTTAATCCCCACAGGTATTCTGCGATGATTCCACAGCATCAGTGTAAACGCTGTAAGTGCGGCAAGCCGAATTCTCTTATCATTTTCACCGGAATAGACTTTGCCGAGAATCATCAGCCGTTTTCCCTGATAAAACTCAAGTCCGCCGAGCATTATCGCCCATAAAATCTGCTCTCTTGCCTCGGCTGGAAGAGTCTCATCCGCCACAAAAGTCTCTATCACAGCATAGTCTTCAGCCGATAAATCAGGGAAAGACCACACGCGGTTGAAAATTCTGGTAAGAACATCCTCCATCAGTTTTCTCACAGATTCTCCAGCGGGAGTTTCGGCATCATTCTTTCCGACTAAAGCCGCGATACCGAGCTGCGAATTATATTCATCAAACCGCTCAATCAACTGTCTAACAGATTCTTTCTGAAGCTTTTCAAACCTGTATTTGGAATAATATAACCGCGGTGAATCAACAGCCTCAGCCTTATGGAGAGCGCAATCCGCGAGGGTGACAGCCTGCGCCGCAATCTCAGCCCTCATGAGCGGACGCGCCGGATCCGGAGCACCTGCGAGAGCATAGTTGCAGAGCGCCTCATACTGAGTGCGCAACGCCCGGCAACGATCCATCCATTGCGGATTAGACCCCAGCATATTATCAAGAGTATCAAACATTCTGCCGAAGCGCCCGGCAACAGCATCTTCAACCACGCTTTCGCGCAACGAAGCCATATTATTTTCTGTCATCTAAGTCAATTTCTATCAATTACTCACAAATGTAGCAAAAACAATGCCATACATCTCATCCCGCTTGCTTCATTTTAAAATATTTGTCTTAACTTTGCAGATATATACACTTCCGCCGCTTTTCAACGCGGAATCAAGTATAAAACAAACGAATATGCCAAAAATGTCACAGCGCGGCGAAGCAATGCCCGCATCACCCATACGAAAACTTGTGCCACTTGCAAACGATGCAAAGGCAAGAGGACTCAAAGTATATCATCTCAATATAGGTCAGCCGGATCTGCCCTCCCCTCAGGAAGGACTTGACGCGTTGAAAAAAATTGACCGTACCACACTGGAATACAGCCCATCCGAAGGCATCCTTTCACTCCGCAAGAAACTTGCCGAATATTATCACAGATATAATATCAATGTTGACGCAGACGATATTATCGTGACAACCGGAGGCTCTGAAGCTGTGCTCTTCGCATTCATGGCGTGCCTTGACCCGGGTGATGAAATCATCGTGCCGGAACCGGCATACGCCAACTATATGGCGTTCGCCATATCAGCCGGGGCAAAAATCATTACCGTGCCATCATATATCGATGAAGGTTTCGCGCTGCCTCCGGTAGAGAAATTTGAAGAGCTGATCACGGAGCGCACTAAAGGAATCCTTATCTGCAACCCCAACAACCCCACCGGTTATCTCTATACCCAGAAAGAGATGAACCAGATACGTGACATTGTCAAGAAATATGACCTATTTCTCTTCTCAGACGAGGTATATCGCGAATTCTGCTATACCGGCGCACCATACATCTCCGCTTTCCACCTGCCCGGCATAGAGAATCAGGTTGTGCTGATCGACTCTGTGTCAAAACGATACAGCGAGTGCGGTATTAGAATCGGCGCCCTAATCACCAAAAACGAACACCTGAAGCGTAACTTCATGAAATTCTGTCAGGCACGCCTCAGTCCGCCACTTCTGGGTCAGATTGTGGCTGAAGCCTCTATCGATGCTGACAGAGACTATCTGCTTATGACATACAACGAGTATGTTGACCGCCGTAAATTCCTCATTGACGGAATCAACCGCATTCCAGGCTGCTACTCACCGATTCCCATGGGTGCATTTTACACAGTCGTAAGTCTGCCGGTAGATGATGCAGACAAATTCTGCGAATGGTGCCTCAAAGAATTTGAATATGAAGGTGCCACCGTATTCATGGCTCCTGCAAGCGGTTTCTACACTTCGCCCAATGTAGGCAAAAACGAGGTGAGAATGGCATATGTCATCAACAAGGAAGATCTCGGCAAGGCTCTTAAAGTGCTTGCTGA
>CAMWYV010000158.1 GCA_947178565.1 uncultured Porphyromonadaceae bacterium
AAGGTAGAGCAAAAAATACCGTTGCAAGAATTTCCAGGTTAACGAAAGTTAAATCAGTTACAACGTTGTTACAATGAGATGCAAGTAGTTAGTGGTTAGTCAGTTAGACGTTAGACGAATTTTTTAATATACAATAAGATGGAAGCATATCCATTAACGGAGGGAGAGCTTGTATGCGCGGTCAGCAAGAAGAATATACAAGCCGGGGCGAGGCGCAATGAGAGTGGTTGTCTCATTTGTTACCTTGGCAGATCTGACAAGTATTCCATCAATAGAATACAATTTTATCACTGTTGAATCGGGTGCATCTTTTACTATAATTCTACAACCCTCTGTCATGACAGTAAGATTATTACCTTCTATTCCCTCAATTGCCGCCGGTTTTTCCAGCTCCGGATTATCTTCCGGCTCCTCCGGATCAGGTTCTGTCGGATTCTGATCATCAGGCTCCTCTGAATCGGGATTCTCCGGTTCTGTCGGATCAGAATTATCCGGTTCCGTCGGAATGGGAACACCTGGTTCTGTTGGATTCTGATTATCAGGCTCCTCTGGATCGGGAATCTCCGGCTCTGTCAGGTCTGGATTCTCCGGATCGGTCGGAGTGGGAACACCTGGTTCTGTCGGATTCTGATTATCAGGCTCCTCTGAATCGGGACTCTCTGGCTCAACCGGTTCAACTACAGGAGCATTTATTATCTTAATAATCGCTGTCTTGACAATATCTTTGTCGGAATAAGTAAACTCTTTCGGCATGGTTACTCTGAGGGTGCATATTCCTGCGCTTAGTGCCTTGAGTGTTCCGGTGCTTTCGTCAAAAGAGGCAATTTTATCACTCACGGCATCAAAACTCCACTTAACCTCAGCCGCGTATTTACTCTTAGGAGTTATATTCACTCCAAAGGTGAGGATATCGTCAATATCACAGAATATGGTGTCGTTTGACAAGACTTCATGACTATTTAGCGTCATTAACATATCTGTGACTTCACCTTTGATTTCCACCGTAGCAGATGCTGTGAAGGTGTCGCTATACGGGTCGGTTGTTGTGGCTGTTACGATAACCGTTCCTTTCTTAAAGGCAGTCAACTTACCTTTTGCATCTATCTCTGCGATTTCGGGATCGGAGACAGTCCATTCAACTGTTTTCTGTGTAGCAGTGGCTGGCAAAACTAATGCTGTAAGTGTCTTAGAACCACCGACAGTGAGAACCTCAGAAGCCGGTTGATAAACTGTCAGGCGGGATACAGGAATACCGGACTTTAGTTCAAACGGCACAGTCAGTTTCGAGCGGGTGATGTCGGTTGAGATAAATGTGAGAGCTGCGGCTTTATTTAATTTCACCGAAACAGCAGATTTGCCGGGATTAAATGTAGAAACGTCGCTCTTTTCAAATTCGGCACGATAAAACGGTAGCTCCCCTCCGGCAGGAAGATATGCAAGATTGGAAACGCTTGTCGCATACGGATATCTGTAGCTGCAAGTGCCATCTGTTCTATAGCCCCTGACATCAATCTTGAATGAGCGGTTCTGAGAAATATATGCTTTGATGTCGGCTCTGCCATCCTCCACAACAATGCCGTAGGGTTTGAGTTCAGCCCATGTCCACTCCTCTCTGTATTTGTCAAGACTGGCGGCGGGCACCAATATTTCGGGAGCGGTAAGAGTGCATCCGGGAGCTATCACCGGTACTTCGGGGGACGCCACAACGATTACCTCTGAGGCTGTCACGCTGCAGTTTATTGTCTTTATACCGGCTCCGAGTCTCACCTGACGCAGGGCAGTGCATCCGTCAAAAGTCTCCTCAGGTAGTACTGTTATACCATCGCCGATTGCCATAATCTCCATCCTGTCACAGTTTTTAAACACTCCGCGACCCATTTTGGTAATTCTGTCCGGCACCACATCGTATGCGCTACCCTCGGGAATACCTTTAAACGAGTGACACTCAGCGAATACATAATTACCCAATTCAGTGGTCTTGGATAGCCCGTTAGAGGCTCGCGCCGCTAAATGGGCGTACTCGATATTACTTCCCGCAAAAGCATAGTCACCGATTCTGACAATATCTACAAAACCGACACGCCCGTCCCACATGGCGAATACCGAGCAAGGAATAGTGAGAGGGGTGCTATATGACTCATAGGCTGAATAATTGTAATCGGTAGTCACGAGTTCCTCCAAAACCGGAGAACTCATGTGCTTGATTCCGTTTATCGTAAGGCTCTCCGCTCCCGGATAAGGGAAATTATACGGAGTGGAAGGTGTGGTGGCATCATGGCTGAGAGTAACTGTGGGAGCCGCAATCATTCCATAATTATTTGCCAGATCGGTCAGACTGATATAAAATTCTATTTCTTTATCGGTAGCCTTAAGCATCGCATGGCTGCTTACACTGGTATTTGTCGCCACACTTTGAAGTACAGGAAACGGAGCTATTCCGGTCTGAGATACGGTTATCTGATGATTGGCTACTTTTTCCGGACACGCGGGATCAGCACTGCGGGCTATAATTTTTGCGGTGCCCTCGCCTACCGCAGTGACAATTCCGGCGGCATCAACGGTGAGTACTTCTTCATTATCAGAGTGCCAGATGACATCCGTGATTGTAGGTGTGCCGAGATCTCCATAAAACAGAGGTGTACATTGTCCGATCTCACCCGGCGCGAGAATCAGAGGACCGTCCAACAGCATTCTATCCACCGGAACCCCCTCAATCACATTCACTTTCCATGTATATGACGCACGGGTGAAATCATTGCTCACCACTGTGAGTTCATATTCACCGGGAGCATTGAATCCTACCTGCATTGTAGAGTCGGTTGACGATGGGAACACGTTCGGGCTATGGATAATACCGGCTTGTGTATCACTGAAATATATTGTGTATGGCAAATCCTTAGTCTTTTTTGACGTGACATTTGCATTAAGGTGTGATGCAATAATTTCTCTATACTCAGGAATCATTCCGCCGAAATCCATAGCACGATAAGCAAAGTGGTATTTCTCCGTAGGATCCGCTTTGAGCATGGGAGCAGAAACAATATCTATATAGACCGGACGGGTAATACCTGTATAGAATTTAAGCGTATTTTCTTGCCGAGGCTTAATTCCGAAACCTTTTACATCGCCGAATCTGACTTTGTAGGCATCCAGATTTGCTATCGGTGCCCAAATCTCTTCAACGGAAAGCGGGTGAATGATCTGCGGAGGAGCCGGTGAGTGAAAAGCAATGCCTTCAAGAGGCGGGAGAATGCAACTGATTTTGATGACACTTGCACCGATTTTGATATACTGCAGTGAGATACAGCCGTCAAAGGTCTCAGGAAGAATCTCTGTAACGCCATCGCCAATATCTATTCTTTTGAGAGATGAACAGTTTTTGAACGCGCCTTTGCCAAGCGAGGTGACAGAATGGGGGACGAGCTCGTATGCCGACACATAATCGATACCGACAAGAGACGCGCAACCGGCAAAAGCCTCCTCACCGATAGCCTGAACGGTATTAGGCACGTGGATATATGCTATATTCGAGTTTGCGAACGCTCTATCACCGATTGCGGTTACGGTATAGGTTTTACCATCTACGGGACTCATTACTGTTTCGGGAATCTTTATTGCCGTGAAATATAGGCTCTCTCCAGCCATGCCTGTAACGGATGGAGACCAGAATGAGCAGGTGAAGCCATCGGAAGCTACGATACAGTCGATGCCCGGATTGATAAACTTATAAGCACCATCAACAGGAGACACGAGAGTGGCTTCGTATGTCTGGGGATTCAGTTCAAAATTCCAGTTAACGGTTTCCCATTCTTCAGATTGAGCTATCGGAATTATTTCAGTGCGTACCTGCGCTCCCACAAATATATTCGTAAAAATCAGTATTACCAGTGCGGCAATCAGCTTCCTTTTTTCCATTTCTATCACTGAACCAATTTAACAGCTTGCTATTGCAAAAGTAGCGATAATTCTCTTTGACAAAGATAAAATCGTCAGTTATTATCGATTATATGTAAGATTGGGGGGATTAGAGGCGGATTTTGAATGT
>CAMWYV010000159.1 GCA_947178565.1 uncultured Porphyromonadaceae bacterium
GCACTGCAATCTGCTCAAGATTTACAACTTCATCTTTCTCAAACTCCTCCAGCAGTACCTGAATACCGGGCTCCACAATACCTGCATATCGGGTAATCCATACACCTCCGCGTGGAGAACTCATGTATGTGAAGTAGAGATAGTAATTGGAATCGTTAACAAGATAAGCATAATATCTGGTATCAGACAGCGTCTTCAGATTATCCGCCTCAAATCCAATTACCAGATTCATAACATCGCCGCCATCCACCTCCTCAGGCTCAATTTCCGGTTCTACCGGAGTTGTATCCTTGACCGGGATCTGCGGTTTAGCCGATGCTACATTGCTTACAGCCGGTTGCTCGACCTTAGCCTTGGCACGGTCCCAAGCGGTAGAATTGTCCACCACCACACATTCTTTCACTAGCACGGGAGTGTCAAAACCGTCTTCGTCAGTAACATACGCTATGTTACCCTCTATTTTCGTGACCTCCCCCCCTCCGGTTGTATTTAAAAACCGGACTACATCTCCAATTTTGAGTGATGCTGCCATGGTTCTTATTTTTTAGTCTTGATTTCTTTCATCAACTCATCAACGGCAGCCTTGAGCTGAGCGTCAACTCCATTTACTATTTCTGCGGGATCATTGGCTACCTTAATGTCAGGTTCCAGCTGAGTATTTTCAAGATAGTTGCCTTCAGCAGTGCGGAAACCGATCACAGGAATACCGAATACTAATGACGGATCCTGCAAAGTCACCCAGTTGACGCTGCTCATAGTGCCGGGTACCGGCATACCGACAAGTTTGCCGAGACCAAGATGACGGTAAACCCAAGGGGTGCCGTGCGCATTACTGTAGTTTGCCTCACCTGTTATCATTATGCTCGGTTTATTCCATCTACGTGAGGGCATATCGGATGTAGGAATACCATGAACATCCTGAGTCAGGTACTTTTTGCCGCTGAACATCACCTCAATATCTTCGTGAAGACGACCGCCACCGTTCCAGCGTGTGTCAATGACTATGCCATCACGGTCGATATACTCACCGAGTGCTTTCGCATAAAGCTTTCTGAAGCTGGCGTCATCCATAGAGCGGATATGCACATAGCCGAGTCTGCCACCGGAGAGTTTATCCACTTCCTCTTCACGAGATTTCACCCAACGGTCGTATAGCAGTTCGTTCAATGTACCGGCAGAAATCGGTAATATCACTTCTGCCCAATCTTCTTGACCGGGAGCGGAGAAAGACACGAGGGTCTTTTTACCGGTAAGACCGTTGAATAGTTCGGTATAATCCGTATTCTTGTCTATTTCAACTCCGTTTACCGCCCTTACTGTCGCTCCGTCTTTAACTTTTGATGAGGCGCGATCAAACGGACCGCCGACAAGCACCTCACTGACTTTTAACCCATTACCGTCATAATTCCAGTCATACAGAAGACCGAGAGAAGCGGTAGCATCGGTAGCACCGGGACCGTAATATCTGCCCCCTGTGTGACTCACGTTGAGCTCACCGAGAAGTTCACTAAGAAGTTCGGCAAAGTCGTAATTGTTATTAATATGAGGAAGGAATTTCTTATAATTATTATACAGAGCAGTCCAATCGGCTCCGTTCATATCCTTGCGGAAAAAGCGCTCCCGCTCTTCATTGTAAACGTGACGGAGCATATATTCACGCTCTGCAGCACCATCAACTTTCATTTTGGCAGATGCGGTAATGTTTGTTGTCTTTTCAGTCTTGGGGTCAAACTTCCGAACAGAGCTTCCTACAAGATAAAGATTACCATCCTTATCAGTATCAATACCACGCACACCGGTAAGTTTGGTCACGAGTTTCACATCTCCTGTGCGTGGTTTAACTTTCCAGAGATCGTAGCCTTTTTCAAAAGCGCTAAGATAGTAAAGCGTCTCACCATCTGGAGTAAGGTATGCATCTCCAAGGCTTGATGAGTTTGGAGTAAGGCGCATTGTGCGTTCAGCCAATCCGTCAAGTTCTACTTTAATATCTTTAGTATCTTTCTCCTTGCTATCGCCGTTATTACCTTCCTTATCCTTTTTATCATTCTTATCTTTTTTCTGAGCTTTCTCTACCTCTTTTAGCAAAGCATAATCCTCCTCATTCAGGCGAAACTTATCATAAGAATCCTGATTGAGGAAAGTAATCATAACATCGCTCATTGACCCCCATGATGCATGATTGCGCATACCATAGCGCTCGCTGTCAAATATAATTGCATTGCCGTTCATTGCCCAGCGAGGATTTTCGTCAAAATATCCGGTTTTGGTGATGTAGGTCATTTTGCCAGACTCTACATTGATAATAGCGATATCAC
Source organism: uncultured Porphyromonadaceae bacterium (assembly GCA_947178565.1). Classification (GTDB taxonomy): domain Bacteria; phylum Bacteroidota; class Bacteroidia; order Bacteroidales; family Muribaculaceae; genus Paramuribaculum. Next base: position 2,316 of record CAMWYV010000159.1, read on the forward strand.
CGTATGGCTGATGACGGAGATCGGTAGCCTCAATCAGAATCCATTTACCATCAGGACTCCACTGAGAAGAAAATCCTTTTGTACGCGAGGCTATTGTGGAGCCATCTGTCAGCTGACGTACCTTTTTTGAATCAAGATCCATCACCATCAGCTTTGTACGGTCCTGCACAAAAGCCATCTGCTTGCCATCAGGAGAAATCGAAGGATAGGTGCGGTCTGTTCCGTCTTTCGGACTGAACAGCGGAGTTTCTTCAATCAATGTTGCGTTAGGAAAATTGGGATCATCTTTTCTTCCAATAGTTGCCTTATATATATTATAGTGTCCGTCACGCTCAGAAGTGTAATAGAGAGTGCGGTTATCAGGAGCCCAGGCGAGGTTGCTCTCCCCTGCCGGAGTATTCGTTATCTGCTTGGTGGTAGGGTGCTTTGTAGAAGTCACAAATACTTCACCTCTATTTACAAAAGCCACCTGATTGCCATCAGGACTCACAGTTGCCGAGGGCATTGAAGTTACATTGAGCTTAATCGGCAATTCCTCTTCATCCATTTCCAGGTCAATTTTAATCTTGACCGGTGTACTATCACCTTTCTTGGTGAAAATCTCACCGTTATAGGTAAATGCAAAAGTTCCGTCATCGCCTTGAGACAGAAAACGGACAGGATGAATCTTGAAATCGGTAAGTCTGGTAATTTTAGCGGGGTCAGAGACCGGCATAGAGTAGAGGTTGAATGAGCCGCCGTTTCTTTCACTGAGAAAATATATTGTTGAACCGTCCTTGCTCACTACCGGATTGCGATCTTCACCACCACGCAGGGTGAGATTGGTATGTTTGCCTGTCTTGGCATCATATTTCCATATATCTCGTGTAACCGAGGAGGTGTGATGTTTGCGCCACTTATCTTCGCTACCTTTCACATCCTCATAAATAAATGAGGAGCCGTCAGGCAGGAAAGAAATCTGTACTGCAGGAGTTCCAAGAACCTGAGTAACTCGTCCTCCGTTTACCGGCACACGATACAATTCAGTCATAGCACGATATGGGAAGAGCGCGCTTGATGCGGGATCCTGAATGCTGGCGCTGAAGAGCACATATTTTCCATCCGGTGTGAAAGCTTCGGGAGTCTCCGCGGCTGAATTTGTGGTCAGCCTGGTTGCGGAACCACCTTTGCTGCTCATTATATATACATCTGAACCACCTGCACGGTCACTGGCAAAAGCTATCTGCTTACCGTCCGGGCTCCACACCGGTTCACTTTCATAACTCGGCTGTGAAGTAAGGCGTATCGCTGTGCCCCCTCCCACCGGAACTTTCCAGATATCACCTTTATAAGTAAATGCGATTTCATTCCCGTCAGGTGAAATCTTCACATCACGCAACCACATTGGGGTAACAGCACATGCCAATCCGCAGCCCAATGCGGATGCCAGTAAAATGTTTAATATTTTTTTCATTTCAATGAGATTAATTTCAACTTCATATCGCGCACAATCATTAACGCGATTACAAATTTACTAATTTTTTAATACTCACCAACCTTTACAGTTGTGATAAGATGTGTCATAGATTTGAGCATATCAATCAGCATCTAAAAAATATTTTTCCAAAATCAGAAGAAACGCCCGCTCCATTAACTAATTTTATATTAATATACCTTTAGCGCCCCCGAGTTTTTGTTATTTTGTGGGTTTTGGTATTTGTAGTATTTTTTTGTATTTATGGTGT
>CAMWYV010000160.1 GCA_947178565.1 uncultured Porphyromonadaceae bacterium
TACAGCGTCTGTTGCATCGAGAGTCTCATAGTCCTTTATTGTGATTACGGGACTACCACCGATGCTCTTGGGCGGATTGGCACGGAAATTCTTCATAATCTGCTGAATTTCCTCAGCACCCTGCTTGCCTTGACGGACAAGTGAAATACCGGCTTCACGAGAGAAACCATATTTAATATAGATATCCTGGAGCATCTGCATGAAGTTCATGCCTTTTTCCTTAGCCCATGCTGCTGCCTCGGCAAGCAGTGAGACGGCTGAAACAGCATCTTTATCGCGGGCAAAATCTTCAGCGAGGAATCCGTAGCTCTCCTCACCACCACCAAGATAGCGTGCCGTATTCTCATGATCGCGTATAACTGCGGCAATCCATTTGAAACCTGTGTAGCAGTCAAACATACGGATATTATTCTTGTCAGCAATACTCTTGATCGTTTCGGTTGTAACGATAGTCTTGACAATATACTCCTGACCGTTAAGCTTGCCAAGCTCGGCATTTCTTGTCATGATATAGTTGAGTAGAATCATCACAATCTGATTGCCGTTTAGGAGCACATATTCACCGGCAGCATTTTTGGTAACAGCGCCGATACGGTCAGCATCGGGGTCAGAAGCCATCACAAGGTCGGCACCCACCTCCTTGGCTTTAGCTATTGCCATTGCCATTGCGGATGGCACCTCGGGATTGGGAGACGCTACAGTGGGGAAATTTCCATCTGGAATATCCTGCTCGGGAACATGTATTATATTTTTGAATCCATAATTCATCAGTGAATCAGGAATGAGGTTTACACCTGTGCCGTGGATAGGCGTATAAACAATCTTCATATCTGAATTAGCCGCTACCGCTTCGGGACTGAGCTGAAGCCCCTTGATAGCTGCAAGGAATGCGTCGTCAACATCTTTACCAATGATGGTGATATTTGACTTGTCACCCTGGAATTTGATTTCGCCAACACCTTTGATACGGTTTACATGGTCAATGATATTGACGTCGTGAGGCGCTATAATCTGAGCGCCGTCCTCCCAGTAAGCTTTGTAGCCATTGTATTCTTTCGGGTTGTGACTCGCTGTGATGTTAACACCGCTCTGGCAACCGAGGTGACGGATAGCGAATGAGAGTTCCGGAGTAGGACGGAAACTATCGAAAAGATAAACTTTGATTCCGTTTGCCGAGAAAATATCTGCAACAATCTCAGCATATAAGCGGCTGTTGTTTCTAACATCATGACCGACAGCAACAGAAATCTGAGGCAGATCAGCAAAAGCTTCCTTCAGATAGTTGGCGAGACCCTGAGTAGCAGCACCTACAGTATAGATGTTCATTCTGTTGGAACCTACTCCCATGATACCTCTGAGTCCGCCGGTGCCGAACTCAAGATCTTTGTAGAACGCCTCGATAAGTTCTGTCTTATCCTCGGCATCCAGCATTCTTTTGACTTCTTTTCTTGTGGCTTCATCGTAGCCTTCTCCGAGCCATACATTTGCTTTTGCAATTACGGCATCCAGCAGTTCTTTGTTGTTGTCCATATATTTAGTCGTTAGTTATCAATCAAGTGCGACTCTACACATTAACGATTTCTCGGCGTTGATGGGTATGTGACAAATTTAGAACAAATTTATGAGTTGACAAATATTTAGACTAAAAAAACGAGTCCCCGGCACTATCGCGCCGGGGACTCAGAGTCACTTATTTATATAATTCTTACGAGATGTCTCGATTAGGGCTGGGTGAAGATTACGATACGGTTCCAGTTGTTGGTTTCGTAAGGCTGAACATCTGAGCCGTTTGCCTGGATTGTGAGGCGAGAAGAATCAACTCCGTAATTTACGAGGGCGTCAACTACTGACTGACCGCGACGCTGAGAAAGCTCCATGTTGTAAGCTGATGTGCCGGTGTTCTTATCTGCGTAGCCCTGTACGATTACATTTGCAGAGGGATTAGCTTTCATCCATTCAGCAACGTTGTACACGTTAACCATTTCTTCGTCAGAGATCTTCGCGCTGTTGATCTTGAAGCGAACTGAAGCGAGCATCGGAGTCTGAACAACTACCTCCTGAGCCACTACTTCGGGGCAAGGAAGCTGTGCTTCTGCTGCTGCGAGAGCTGCTGCTGTTGTAGCGAGTTCACCACGGAGTGCATTTACCTGACCGTTGAGCTGGTTGATATATCCGAGATATTCGCAGGGATTGTAAGCAGAGTACTTGCGGGCACCGATATTGAAGAGGAAACCTCCATACACATTCACATTAGCTTCAATAGGATCACCTGATGCAACATTGTTGAAGTTATCGCCGTAGAAGTTAACACGACCTTCAGCGAAGAAGTCAACATATTTGCAGAGGCGGAGGCGGAGCTGGATACCTGCAGAAACAGGGAGAGTCCATTCTTTAGTCTTGTAGTGACCGTCTCCGTCAGGAATAGCGGCGGTAGCGGGATCAAATCCCCATGTATATGTGCCGCCTACACCTACGAAAGGAATGATACTGAACACACGGTCGGCTTTTGGACCTGCGATTGAGTTGAACATATCCCACATCAAGTCAGCATTTGCGTTAGCCATATTCACGCTCTGAGTCTTGATCCAGTCCATGTGCATCTTACCATAGTAACCGGTAACGCGGAATCCCAGATAAGGGCTGAACCAGTGACCGAAACCTACATTATACAGGGCGGTAATGTGGTGTTTATCTTTCTTGTTGCCGGCAAGGTAGTGGTCGGTATAAGGAATCTGCATACCTGCACCTGCCTGAATAAACCAATTGTCCTTCCAAGAAGAAGTGTAGTTTGTTTTGCACTCAACCGGAACTTCGGTAACAACAGTTTCTTCAACGACAACTGTTTCCTGAGCCTTTGCTGTGTTCGCTGTGAACATCATAGCACCGCATCCTGCGATAGCTAAAAGAAGGTTCTTTTTCATCTCTCGTAAAATTTTTTTTGTTAGACTTATTATTTATTTTTTTCTTTTATTTTTATCACTGACCCCGGTGGTAAAACCTTGATAACCGTGCCTTGGTCGGCGTTTTGATTTAATAACATATCCTTACTTTTTTTTGTTCGGCACAAAATGTATTTTTTTTGATTTTCTTTAAAATTCCCCGCTGTTTGGAGTTTTCTCACTACATTTGCACCTTAATAAATAGAAGCCACCGAAAAAATAATGCATAAAAAAAATATTGCAGTAATCGGAAGCACCGGATCGATCGGTACCCAGACGCTGGATATCGTGCGGGAATATCCGGACAGATTCAATGTGAACGTGCTTGCAGCCGGAAGTAGAGTTGACAAACTCATCGAGCAGGCTAAAACACATCGCCCCAACTTAGCGGTAATTGCTGACGAAACCAAATATTCCATCTTGCGCTCGGCGCTTGAACCGCTCGGCATAGAAACTGCCGCCGGAAGCAAAGCGCTCGCCGATGCCATGGAACGTGATGATTTTTCGACAGTAGTCACGGCTACCGTCGGGTATAGCGGACTTGAACCTACAATCAGAGCTATTCGCGCCGGCAAAAATATAGCTTTGGCTAATAAGGAAACATTAGTTGTAGCCGGAGAATTGATCACACGTATGCTCTCCACATCCAACTCTACTGTTTTGCCGGTTGACTCAGAGCACTCCGCCATATATCAATGCCTCGTTGGTGAAGACCCTTCCACAATTAACCGGCTCATCATCACCGCATCGGGTGGTCCGTTCCGCACACGCTCGCCGAAGGAACTCCGGAATGTAACAGTTGCCGATGCTCTCCACCACCCCAACTGGAACATGGGTAATAAGATTACTATCGATTCCGCCACTATGATGAACAAGGCTTTTGAAATCATTGAGGCCCGATGGCTTTTCAATATACCCGGAAGCAGAATCGAAGCTGTGGTTCACCCTCAAAGCATAGTTCATTCGATGGTAGAGTTTTGCGACGGCGCAGTAAAAGCCCAGTTAGGTGTCCCCGATATGCACCTACCCATCCGAAATGCCCTCGGAGACGCAAGCCGCACAGACTCAAGGGAGCGTGGGCTCACACACGCTGA
>CAMWYV010000161.1 GCA_947178565.1 uncultured Porphyromonadaceae bacterium
CGAGAGTCATTCCATCCAGTTTCTCAAAATCGATGGATGTGGCTTTGGGACCGCCTTCCGGCAGATTAAGCCCATAAAGATGCCAGCCATCTTCTATTGTTGCAGAAAACACAATCTCACCCTCGGTATCAGAGGTCATAGAGGATGTGACATTCCATATTATCGGCGATAAAATCTGAGCGCCGGCATAAGACACACCGGCAAGAATCATCGCGCTCCACACTAATAATCTGCGCATATCTTAAATCATTTGATTATTTTGTCAAAAGCCTGGTTTTTAGGAGGAGAGCATGTTTTATCATTACAGCTCATATAGCTGATCTTACCCGCGATTCTTGCATCTCCCGGTTTCTTAACCTTGAAATTACGGCGAAAGGCGATATCGCTGTCCCACCAGGTCAGGTCAAGATCAAACATCGAATCATGCACTTTAACCGGAGTACGGTCTGGCTTCAACGATGTAGTAAATTCCACACCGGTGCTGCCGCTCATATCTATAACCGTAGCTTTCGGACCACCTTCAGGCAGATTCATACCGTAAAGATGCCACCCCGGCTGAACCATAGCCTTGAAAATCACTGTACCCTTGTCAGAGCCGTCCATTTTCACACTCACCTGCCACTTCACCGGAGCTTCATTCTGGCAAAAACCGCTCATACAGCAGCAACTGATTAAAAATAAAGCCAATAAAATCTTACGCATACCTATTTATTTTTCAATTTGACTGCAAAGATACACCAACTTGGGCATATTCCGCACCATTATAAGGATTTTTAAGACCGCAACGGCTTCCTATTCGCTGAAATCCAAAAAAAATTAGTAACTTTGCGCCACCAAAACTGCAAAGTAACACTTCAAAGGTAATGGAAAACAAAAAAATACTCTACATCTCGCAGGAGATTGCACCTTATCTCCCGGAATCCCCCATGGCTCTGTACGGAAGAGAACTTCCACAGAATGTGCAGGAAAAAGGATATGAGGTGCGGACATTCATGCCCAAATACGGTTGCATCAACGAGCGCAGAAATCAGCTCCACGAAGTTATCCGACTCTCCGGCATGAATATTATTATTGACGATAGCGACCATCCTCTTATTATTAAGGTGGCTACGCTCCAGCCCTCGAGAATGCAGGTATATTTCATTGACAACGATGACTATTTCCAGCGTGCGGGAGCTAAACAGCTTGAAACCGTCACTTCTCCCCACGACAACGACGAGAGAATGATGTTCTTTGCCAAAGGGGTCATTGAAACCGTCAAGAAGCTCCGCTGGGATCCCGCTGTTATACATTGCACCGGTTGGATTTCAACTCTGGTGCCGATGTATGTCAAGAGAATGTATCAGGATGATCCCGCCCTCGCCAAATCCAAAATCATATACTCTCTGCGACCCGAAAGATTTGAAGGCGCGCTTGACATACGCCTTGTTGAAAAACTCAAATCTCTCCAATTCCCGAAAGATGACCTTGAAGCGCTCGGCACAGAACCCGCCGACAATACCGCACTCAATAAACTCGCTATTCTTCACTCTGACGCTGTTGTCATATCATCGCCCGATGTTGACCCACTGCTCGTTGAATACGCTAAATCACTCTCAAAGCCTATTCTCGAATATCCCGGAGAAGAAGAATATGCGGATAAATACTCAGAATTCTACACCTCTCTTGTAGAGGAGGGCAAATAAGCCTGATTCCAATGAAATCAATCAAGAAACTATCTGCAATCTTCATCGCCGCGCTTGCTCTCACAGCCTGCCAGGATGAAACATCTACCGTCGGCTCATCACTCGTTACCGAGCAGACGGAAATCATTATAGACAGCACATTCACCGCCACAGCCACAACATTGCTTGACCCGGTTGTGCAGTCACGCACCATCACCCAGCTTCTCGGATGTCTTGACGCAAAAGAATATGGCGCGTTCAGCTCCGATTTTGTCTGTCAGTTCCTCCCCTCCCTGAGCCTTGAAACCGAAGGAGTTGCCGTTGAGGATATTGACTCTACTAAACTGATTATGTTCATGATGCCGGGTGACTTTACCGGTGACTCTCTTGTGCCGATGGGCATTGATGTATTCCCGCTCATCAAACAGCTCCCATACCCCATCTACAGTAATTTCAGCCCCGAGGGATATTACGACAAATCTAAAAAACTCGGTTCTACCATATACACGGCACACGCCATGTACAACGATTCTATCAATTCTCTCTCATTCAGATCGTTTAACGTAACCCTCCCCAAAGAACTTGGGCAGAATCTATATAATGCCTATCTGCAGGACTCTTCGATGTTTGCTCTTCCCGACAAATTCACGGAGCTTTTCCCTGGCTTGTATGTCACCACCTCTTTCGGCTCGGGTAGAGTAATAAACATCTCTGAAACCCGAATCAACATCTACTATCGTCAACACGCCAAAGTCACTGTTAATGATGTGGAAAAAGACACTATATATAATAAGGTGCGTTCATACTTTGCTGTTACACCGGAGGTTATCACAAACAATAATATCTCCCTCACACTCAGCGATAAACTAACCGCACTCGCTAATCAGGGCGAAGCGCTTCTTGTTGCTCCTGCCGGTATGGAATCTCAGATCATCTTCCCGACACCGGTACTGATTGAAACATACAAGAAAGGAGTCGGCAACCTATCGGTACTCAATGCTCTGTCATTTGAGATACCTGTCACTCTTCTCACTAATGAATATGGAATAGAGCCGCCTGCTGATGTATTGCTGATTCTTGCCAAAGACAAGGAGAAATTCTTTGCCGAAAACAAGATTGCTGACAATATCACGTCATTTACAGCCCAGTACAACTCTACAAAACACTCATATAGCTTCACAGCTATGAGAGACTATCTCATGGAGATGCTCAAGAAAGATACCCTTACACCCGAAGACTATACTTTCCTGCTTGTTCCCGTCGGTATTGACACCGAGGAAAATACCAACTACGGTTCAACAGTGTCATACATCACCACCATCAGTCCTTATGTTCAGAAACCGGCGATGGTGCAGCTTGATATGAAGAATGCAAAGATAAAGATGACATATACACGTCAATACTCCAAATAATTTGTATCTTTGCTCCGCAAATTTGCAGGGCAAAAATGCACTTGCCGCAATAGCTTAGTTGGTAGAGCATCTCATTCGTAACGAGAAGGTCGTGGGTTCGAGTCCCACTCGCGGCTCCAAACTGAAACTACTGAAAACCAACTTATCAAGGGCTGGTTTTCTCTTTATATGTTGTAAAACATATTGCATATTTCGTAAAATATCCTCACTTTTGGGGAGAAATCCGTGCGGAATCCGTGCAGGTCGCAAGGATAATTAATTTTAAATTTGTTTAACATTCATGTGACTCAGTTATCTTTTGAATAATTATCCCTTAAGGTTAAATTCAGGGATATTAAGTCTAAAAAAACAGTCATAAGTAGTAAAATTACAAAAAGTGATTGCACTTCTCAATAATTTATTACCGGAGGCGACTACCCAAATTGCTAAATTGAAGGACAAGGTAGAATAACAGAATGAAACGATTAAAATGCTGATAGGAAAAATGAATATAAATGATTTTCTAAAGGATATTCTTGGCACTACATCTAAAATTGCGGCATGGGTGAAAATTTTAGCAATTTTAATGTTTTGCTTTTGCTCATGGATGTGTGTCAATTACTATCTTCAACATTACCCAGATGCAGAAATAACAAGTAAACCGTTTGACTACAACGGTATGCTTGTGGGCTTTTTCACACTATTAATAACATTGCTTGTAGGGTGGAATATTTATAGCACGATTAATGCTAAAGATGAACTGGAGAAAACAAGAGATAAATATGAGTCTGATATAAAACACATTAAATCAGACATTGAAAAGTTGAAAGAAACGCAAGCCGAACAAAAAGGTGCAGAGAATGAGAGAAAACAAATGAGTCAAAAAGTGAATCTTTCTCTACCCCAAGAAGCATTGAGGAATTGGAC
>CAMWYV010000162.1 GCA_947178565.1 uncultured Porphyromonadaceae bacterium
GTATATGAGTGCAATTATCAGCAAATTCTTTTCAAAAGAAAAAAAAGATACATTGGATCGCGGGCTCTCAACGAGCAAGCAGGGAGTCTTAAGTAAGATTGCACGTGCTATAGCCGGTAAGAATAAGGTTGACGAAGATTTTCTTGATGATTTGGAGGAAATCCTTATAACTTCTGATGTTGGAGTTGATACCACTCTTGCAATAATTGACCGGCTGAAAGACAGAGTTAAACGTGACGGTTACATGGGTACCGATGAGCTTAATACTCTTTTGGTAGAGGAGGTGCAGGCTTTACTCGCAGATACAGATAACACCGTTTCCGCTCCTGATTTTACTCTTCCTGAAGGGACACGTCGCCCGTATGTGATTATGGTAGTGGGAGTTAACGGAGTGGGAAAAACTACAACTATAGGTAAGCTTGCGGCGCAGTATCGCAATGCCGGCTATAAAGTAATGCTTGGAGCGGCAGATACTTTCCGTGCGGCTGCTATTGAACAACTCGAAGAATGGGCGAATCGTTCAGGAGCCTCAATCGTTAAACAGAAACTGGGTGCTGATCCTGCCTCTGTAGCGTTTGATACTCTTAAGAGCGCTCAGGCAAAAGGTGATGTGGATGTAGTGATAGTTGACACAGCCGGTCGTCTTCACAATAAGAAGGCGCTGATGGATGAATTGACTAAGATACGCAATGTGATGTCGAAAGTCATCCCTGACACTCCGGATGAAGTGCTGCTTGTTCTTGACGGAAGTACGGGACAGAATGCATATGAACAGGCTAAACAGTACACTGCGGCGACAAAGGTCACCGGACTTGTTATAACCAAACTTGACGGCACGGCGAAAGGAGGAGTAGTGCTTGGTATAAGCCATTCACTCAGCATTCCGGTGCGATATATCGGTCTTGGAGAAAAGATTGAAGATATGCAGGTATTCCGTAAGGAGGAATTTGTGAAAGCATTGTTCGGTCAGGACTGATGAAGCGTAAGAAAGTTGATATCGTTTCGCTTGGTTGTTCCAAAAATCTTGTGGATTCCGAGCGGCTCATGAAGTTGCTTAGTGATGCGGGAATGGATCCCTGTCACGAGCCGGAGCATACATCATCAGGCGATATAGTTGTGGTAAATACCTGCGGTTTCATTGGAGATGCCAAAGAAGAATCTGTCAATACTATTCTTGAGTATGCGGATATGAAACAGCGCGGTGAAATTGAAGCACTGTATGTCATGGGGTGTTTGTCAGAACGTTACAGGAAGGAGCTTCCGGCGGAGATTCCGGAAGTTGACGGCTGGTTTGGCAAAACCGACTGGAGCGGAATCGTTAATCGGTTGGTAAACAGATATCCGGCAACACCTCCCTACGACCGTATTATCACCACTCCGCGCCATCATGCATATCTTAAAATTTCAGAAGGGTGCGATCGATTCTGTGCGTTCTGCGCTATCCCTCTGATTACCGGTAGGTATCATTCGCGTCCACCTCAGGAGATTGAGGCGGAGGTGAAAATGCTTGTAGGTCGTGGAGTGAAGGAATTTAATATAATAGCTCAGGATTTATCGGCATACGGAGCAGATTTATCCGCAGAACGAAAAAGCGGACTTGCAGATTTGTTGAAGAGACTATCGGACATCGATGGAGTGGAGTGGCTGAGATTGCATTATGCATATCCCGCAGGTTTTCCAAAAGATATCCTTCCTGTAATGGCTGAAAGGGATAATATTTGCAATTATCTTGATATAGCCCTTCAGCATATCAGTGATAAAGTGTTGAAGGCGATGAGGCGCAAAGTCGGCAAGAAAGAAACTCTTGAACTTCTGGAGGAAATTAGAACCGGAGTACCGGGCATTCATCTGAGAACAACATTGATGACGGGATTTCCTGGAGAGGGAGAAGAAGAATTTGCCGAGCTGTTGCAATTTGTCAAGGAGCAACGCTTTGAGCGGATGGGTGCATTTGCATATTGTGAAGAAGAAGGTACTTTCGCGGCAAAAAATTATAAAGATGACATTCCTCAATCGGTAAAAGATACACGGTTGGATGCCTTAATGGAGGCTCAACAGGAAATATCTGAAGAAATTCAGAATTCAAAAGTCGGCTCGGTACTGAAAGTTATGGTTGATAGAGAAGATGCTGATTATTTCATAGGTAGAACGGAATGGGATTCTCCCGAGGTTGATCCTGAGGTTCTGATAGTCAAGGAACCCGGAATTAAGCGCGGAGAATTTTGTAATGTAAAGATAACAGAAGCTTTACCTTTTGAACTGATAGGTATAAAAGAATAGAAGATGTTGAAAAAGGAGAATAAATATGTGCAGGTAGCAGAGAGATGTCTGGAATTGAACATCCCTTTTGCCCTATATATGTTTCCTGATGATGAATCTTTACATTTTGTCGCATCGCAAAAGGTCGGAAATATCTCAGTAAAAGATTTCTGTGAAAAATCTCCCGCCGGCACCTTTGCAATATCACAGTTCATTCCAAGTGATACTGTTGAAACGATAGTGCCGGATTTGACTCCAGAGGAAATATTTGAGCTGAATATCCCTGTTTATGAATCCGGGAATGAAAACTTTCCGGTTGAAACAACTTTTGATGAGTACTCGCAGTCTGCAACTACTGTAATTACTCGGTTGAAGCAATCCGGAGGTAAGGTGGTTTTGAGCCGGATTATAGTAGCTGAAGGAGAGAATCCTGTATCAGTCGCCATATCTTATTTCAACTCACTGCCTTCTACTTTCCGCTCTATATTCTATACGCCGTCTAAAGGCATCTGGTTGGGCGCGACTCCTGAGATTCTCGCCACATATTCAGTACTGGATAAAAAATTGCATACAATGTCTCTTGCCGGAACTAGACCTTATGGTACGAGCGGGGAGTGGGATGCTAAAAATATAGAGGAACATAATTTTGTTACTGATTTTATCAGAAATGTCCTTACGGATAAGTGTGCCAAAATAAAAATTTCGGCTCCGTATTCATTGCGATACGATTCTGTTGAGCATATTTGCGAAACTATAGAGGCGTATGATGTCACAGATTTTGCAAGTGTTTTGACCACTATATCTCCAACACCAGCAGTGTGCGGTACTCCGAGAGATTTCGCTCTAGATGCCATACGGCAGGCGGAAGCTCATCCCAGAGAGTGCTATGGAGGATGGCTTGGAGTAAAAAACGGCGGCGGAATAAGAACTTTTGTGAATCTCCGTTGTGCAAAGATATATCCCGCTGAAAAAAAAGATGTATATATATATAAGGTGTATGCAGGTGGTGGCTTTACAGCCGGGTCGGTTATTGAGAATGAATGGAGTGAAGCCGGACAGAAGGCATCTTCGTTATTGAAATTTTTAAAAACGTCTGAAACAGATGGATAAAAATGAGAAAAAGGGCAGTCCAGCCATCGCTATACTTATTGCAGTCGTATTAGTTGCTGCTGCATCTTTTGCACCTTTGAAAAAATGGAGCTCGGGAGTATTGAAGGATTTCAGTCTGGTATCAGATGTTCTTTATGACTCACTTCTCATAGATGATGAAGATATAGAAGATACCATGGCTATGCCGGACATAGACCCGGCGCTTCTAATAGCAATGCAGGTCGATACTGTAAAACATAAAAAGGTTATTAAGGAAGGATCTGATTCTTTATGCGAAAAAGAGGTGGAAGAGGAGCCGGTATTGCCCGAACCGATTTCTGTTGAAAGAACAGAGACCGGTATTCTTCCTATTGAAGATTACTCTCCGTCCGGCAACGGAATCTCAAATTTGAAATCTGCTTTGAATGCGGGTAGATTGGCGAGAATAGCTATTGTAGGAGACAGCTATATAGAGGGCGATATTTTTGCTCAGGACGTCAGGGAAAAATTACAGACGATTTATGGCGGAAGTGGAGTAGGGTATATGAACCTGTATTCGGAGTTTCCCGGTTTCAGGCGTTATGTTAAGCAGAGTGGTAAAGGCTGGACA
>CAMWYV010000163.1 GCA_947178565.1 uncultured Porphyromonadaceae bacterium
ATCCTATATTATATCCTAAAATAAGGGAAGTCGTGCCAGAGCATATCAGGGTTGTGAAGCAGGGAGAAATTGTGGCGCAAAGCCTTATGGATTATCTACATCGCCACCCCGAGATGCAGCAACGGTTGCTCACTGAAGGTGAGTGTCGATATCTCACAACGGAAAATCCGGAGAAATTTAACGGACTCGCATCTCTGTTTCTTGATGAGAAAGTGGATGTGAGTCATATTGATTTATAGATACTTGATATTATGAGACTGGATGGAAGACGCCGCAGCAATAATGTGCAGGATAGGCGTGGTAGTGGAGGTAAAGTAGCCTTAGGCGGAGGAATAGGTGCCGTGATTGTCGCTGCACTTATCGCATGGTTATCCGGAGGAAATCCTCTTGAAGTGCTTATGTCTAATTCCGGTTCACTGCTCTCGGGAGGACAGGAAACCACGGAATATGTTGCCGATGCCCAGGATCGCGAGCTTGAAGAATTCTCCGCAAAAATTCTTGCGGGTACGGAAGATGTGTGGACAAAGGAATTTCAGAAAATGGGTCTTGAATACGAGCCGCCTACACTCGTGCTCTTCAATGGCTCGGTGCAGAGCGGATGCGGAGGAGCCACAGCACAGACCGGACCGTTCTATTGCTCGGCAGACAATTGCGTGTATATCGACCTATCCTTCTTCAAGGATATGCGCCGGACTCTCGGAGCAGACGGAGACTTTGCCTACGCATACGTTATTGCCCACGAGGTAGGGCACCATGTGCAGAATCAGCTGGGGATTCTTGGAAAAGCGCATCAGGCTATGAGCCGTGCAAGCGAGGCTGAGGCAAATAAAATCAGTGTGAGGCTGGAATTGCAAGCTGACTATTTTGCCGGAATGTGGGCGCATCACGATAACGAGATGTTCAGCTCTCTTGAGCCGGGAGATATAGAGGAAGCTCTTGATGCGGCTCAGAAAATCGGTGACGATTACCTCCAGAAGAAAGCTCGGGGATATGCTGTACCTGAATCTTTCAACCACGGCACATCGGCGCAACGTGAGCGTTGGCTTAAAAAAGGATTGCAGATAGGAACAGTTGATGGCGGCGATACATTCTCACCGGCATATAACGCACTTTGATATTAAATATAAGAATATGAAAAAAATAATTTTGGGAATTTGCTGTGCGGTTGCGATTTCAAGTTCTATTCATGCGCAAACCAGTACCCGTTCGGCTGTAGAGTCTTTGATGAAAGCGGCAAACCCATCTCTTGAACTTGACACCACTATGAATGCGGCGCAGTTTGCAGAGTGGAAAAAAAAGATGAGCCACGAAATGACCAGGCTGATGCGTCACCCCGATGCACCGGTTGCGCCGGCAGTGAAGGTAGCGGAAGCTCAGCGTGACGGATACCGCATAGAAAAATGGAACTCTTTCCCGCTTCCGGAAGTCACCGTACCATATTATGTTCTCATTCCCGACGGAGTGACCCGGAAGAATCCTGCGCCTGCTGTGCTATGCATACCCGGCTTCGGACAGACAAAAGAACTTGTAGCAGGCGAAAGAGCCGGAAACTATACTCTGGAGGGTGAGCCTGATTCAGTGCTTCGCAAGGCAGCCATGGCAGTGCATTTTGTCAAAGAAGGGCTCGTTGCGGTTGCGGTGGATAATCCCAGTTTTGGCGAGTTGAGCGATAACGGTGTCAATGACTACCTTGTGACTTCCCGCTTCCTCCTGGAACTCGGATGGAGCTATCTCGGACTCGCGTCATGGCAGGATAAAGTCATTCTTGACTGGATGAAGACACAGCCGGAAATAAACAAAGACCGTCTTATTGTGTGTGGATTCTCGCTCGGCACAGAGCCGCTCATGGCGCTCGGGCTTATGGATGACTCGATCTACGCATTTGTATATAACGACTTTCTGTGCCGCACCCGTGAGCGCGCGCTTGTGATGAACAAGCCAGATGCGCAGGGCAGAAGAGGTTTCCCCAACAGCGATGAGCACCTCATTCCCGAATTTCTGACAGTGTTTGACTTCCCGGACATAGTTGCCGCGCTTGCTCCACGTCCTGTGATATGCACCGAAGGGGGGATGGATCGAGACTTCAAGATAATCTCGAAAGCATTTGAAATATCGGGAGCACCAGAAGCATTTGAATACCACCACTATGCCAAATACGCCGATCCGGCAAATCGTCAGTATCTGGACACGCTGCCTTCCGGATTGGATCGCTCGGAATTTTTCCGTCTTGCCAATGTGGACTCTCCCAACCACTACTTCAAGCTCGAATGGATTCTCCCCTGGGTCCGCACCCTCCTCTCCCAAAATCCCCAATAACCCCTCCTATTACACTATAACCAAAAGGCTGGCAGAGTGATGCCAGCCTTTTCCTTTATCATAGATTCTTTCATCAAAGTACATTGCTATGTTAGGATGTATAGGGAGAAGATTATAAATAATCCTTATTTCAGATTTTGTAGAGTCCATTCACTCCACAATTCTAAAACATTATCAGAAGGAATAACATTGGGGGTCTGTCGTTTACCGTTAATCACCAATGATTCCTTAATCACATTATCTGTGACCTCTTTAACTAAGTCTCCTAATGATATATTGCCTTTATTCTCTTTCAATGCTTTTAATAAATAGAAAGTAAACATACCGTGATTTTCTGCTTTATACGAAAAAGATGTTTCATCTCCACTGCTTGATGTGAAAATCACCATATTACCAACTGGGAAAGTTTTTTTAGGCTTTAATGAAATTCCTCTGGCTGCCGTCAAATTTCCATTTCCGCGTGTAGCTCCGCTGAAACAAGCGTCAATAAATACAATAGATTTATTAAACTTACTGTTGCCTAACTGTTCGTAGAAATCTTTCAGGCTAACACACGTACTCATGTCCGCACAATATCCATCGACAGGAATTATATACGGGTCTTTAGTTTTTTCATCAGGAATACCATGACCGGCATAATATACCAATATAGACGCATCACCATTAAACGCTTCAGAAATTTCAGTCATAAGCTTCAGCTCTTTCTTAATGTTATTCAGCGTAGCATCTTTAATCAAGTGGATATGTTCCTTAGGAATACCTAGAGTTAATTCAAAATATTTTGCAACTGTTTCTCCATCATTAATCGCGTTATCAACTTTTACGGCTTCCTGATAATTCTCATTTGCAATTATAAGTGCAAATATGTTAGGGTTAGAAATGTTTACATAAGGAATAAACTGGTCTATCTCACTTGGTCTTACACTATCTCCATACTCCGCGGTAATAGTTGAAGCATTTGTTGGATTATTAATGTTTACCGTAATATATGGCTTTTCTACTCCTTTATTCTCTTTTGAAATTGGGACATCATTATATATTTCAGTATTTTCTTTCGCATACAGATGTTCAGATTTTTGTTTGCCGTCAGCATATAGTTTTTCAATATCGGGGATAACTATTTTTCCTCCTTTCATGTAATAACGCTTCGTCCATTCCGATGCTCTGGTATAATTAATTTGTACTCCAATTCCATTATTATAACATTCTGCCAGTTTAATCATAGCTTCCGGTAATCCACGTTCTGCAGCCTTCCGATAAAGCATAAATGCCTTATTTGCATCTTTGTTTGAACCTAATCCTTTCTCATAGCATACGGCAAGATAATATTGCGCATATATGTTATTGATTTTTGAGGCTTCGATAAGTCTGGAAATTCCTGTCTCAATCCGTCCGGATTCTATGTCAGTCAGTGCCATCATCGTTTGTCCTCCGATATCAAAGGCATTTGATGTCAATGATTGAAGAAACGTTATCAAAGTTAAAGCGAAAATGCGTCTCATAATATAATAAAAATACAGGTATCCCTTTGATATAAGAGATACCTGTCATAATGGTTTCTTTAGTTTTGTTTGGTTGATTGGATGTCATCGACATAGTTGAGTTTTCCCCAGTCGTCAGACGCACCATCGAATTGTAT
>CAMWYV010000164.1 GCA_947178565.1 uncultured Porphyromonadaceae bacterium
GGGGTATTAAGGGGATGGGATATTCAGGGAATGATGTTCTGAACCGGGGTCATGATGAATGTGAATGAGTAGTCACCATAGGGCATGAGATATTTCTGCATAGGGATAGCTCCCCAGCTGTCAATGCATCCGAGTCCCATCTGCTGTTTGTCAATAAGCAGGTTGGTGAAAGGCGCTTTTTCCACTTCCTGGCTGTGACCCTGATTCTTTGCCGGTCCTTCATCAAGGCTCTCTACGGTATAGTTGAGCGCTGATGCGGAGAACGGCTGCTCGGAGATGATTTCCAGTCCTTTGCCGGCATGATTTATCTGCTGCCAGAAGCGGATGTCGGTTTTGTTGCCGTTTTCCTGAGGACGGATATATGGATAGAATTGCTCTTCCACGGTCTGTGAGTATATGCCGAGGTCGGCAGCCTGGATACGATCGACATAGTTCTCGTTAGGTCCTCTTCCGTAGTATCGTATGCGGTCAAAGCTCTCTGGCATGCGCATCTGCATACCGAAACGGAACATGGGAGACACCTTGGCGTTCTTATCAGCGGTGAGTGTTTCGGTCACTTTCACAGCACCCGCATTGTTGATGAGGTATGTGAGTGTGAGTGATGCGCTTACTGCGGGCACGTCATATACCGCCGTTACAAGTACCAGTCCATCGGTTTTCTTGGCGTCAAGATTCTTGAGTTTGAATTCGGGATTTTTCCATGCCGCATATTTCAGCTGTAGGTTAGCTCCATAGTCGTTGTCGGTAGGAGCTCTCCAGAAGTTAGGCACAAGCTGCTCTCCTGCGGCAATCATATCGGTCCCATTCACCTCATACTTGCTCATGAAGCCGTTTGCGCGGTTGAATTCAATATCAACACCTGGTGCAGAGACAATGAGGTAATTGCTCTGGTTGTCAATGATTACCGGTTCAACAAGCGGAGTGTTTGTCTTAGTGATATTTGCAATACTCATATCAGCTGCCGGCGCATCGGTAAGGGCAATCTGTGTGCGGGCGATTTCTGTGCCGGGTTCAAGTATGCCGTCAGCCTTTTTGAGTGTATAGGCAATGTTGAGCAGATATTCACCCTGTGGCTCGAGAGTGCCGTAATCAATGGTTACTGTCGTTGATTTCTGCGGGTCTGCATTGAAATTGTCAATAGTGCCTGTGCGTACTTTTTTTCCATCGTGGAGAAGATCCCATGTAAGGGTGTAATTTGAGAGGTCGGTGAAGAAATTTTCATTGTAGATGCTGAAAAGTCCTTTTGCTACGTCAATCGGAGTGGTGTGGATGCTCTGGAGCACTCTACCTACTTCGTACATATGGGGGTTGGGTACACGATCGGGGCTGATGAGTCCGTTGTCACAGAAATTAATGTCTGAAGCATCGAAGCGGTTGAAATCACCGCCGTAGCCATAGATCTCCACGCCGTTTTTGCCTGTCCAGCGGGGGGACTGGTCAACGAAGTCCCAGATAAATCCACCCTGAAGATTCGGATATTTGCGGAAGAGATCCCAGTATTCCTTGAAGCCGCCTTCAGAGTTGCCCATCGCGTGTGCATACTCGCACTGAATCATCGGCTTCTTGACATCTGTGCGTTTGCCGTATCTCTCAACGTCTTCGTAGCCGATGTACATGGGGCAATAAATGTCGGTGTGGTCGGCGTAGCCGCAACGCTCATACTGCACTGCGCGGCTGGGGTCTTCAGCTTTCACCCAATTGTATGCGTCCACAAAATTCTGACCGTCACCACCTTCGTTGCCGAGCGACCAGAAGATGATGCTGGGATGATTGAAGTTGCGCTGAACATTGCGCTGGTTTCTTTCAAGATGTGTCTGCTTATAGAGTGGTACTTTTGCAAGGGTCTTTTCTCCATATCCCATTCCGTGACTTTCAAGATTGGCTTCTGCAACCACATATATGCCGTATTTATCGCAGAGGTCATACCACAGGTTGTCGTCAGGATAGTGGCATGTACGCACGGCGTTTATGTTGAATTTCTTCATCAGCTCTATATCCTGAATCATGCGTTCCGGAGATACAACGTAGCCTCCGTCCGGGTCAAGCTCGTGGCGGTCTGCACCTTTGAACAGTACAGGCTGACCGTTGACAAGAATCTGGTCACCTTTGAGCTCTATTTTGCGGAATCCTACATTTACCGGTATAGTCTCATCACTGCCTTTGAGCGATGCGTAGAGAGTATATAGATTCGGGGTCTCGGCTGTCCATTTTTCCGGGTCGGCTATATTGAGCACAGTTTTGCCAGAGCCTTTGATGCTGCCTGCGGCAACCTCCTTGCCATGAGCGTTCACAAGGGTGAGTTCCGTGGTGCCGGAGCCTTTGAGCTTGACATCTACGGTCAAAGTGGCATCCTTGTAGTCGGCATCCAGATCGGGAACAACACGAATGTCCTCGATGCGGTTTTTCTCGCGTGCATAGAGGTAGCAGTCACGACCGACGCCGCTGTAGCGGAAAAAGTCCTGGTCTTCAAAATAAGTGCCGTCGTTCCAGCGGAAAACCTGAAAAGCGATAAGGTTTTCCTTGCCGGGAATCAGGTATGGAGTGAGATCAAATTCCTGTTCCAGCTTGCTGTCTTCTCCATAACCGACGAATTTGCCGTTGACCCAGAGATACATATTTGATGTCACTGACCCGAAGTGGGCGATAATGTCCTTGCCTTTCCAGTCGGCAGGAATGGTGAATGTGCGGCGGTATGAGCCGACGTGGTTGTTTTCCGTGGGCACATACGGGGGATTGTTCTTATAGTCGTTGCGCCACGCATATCCGATATTCACATAGATGGGGTCACCATATCCGTTGAGCTCCCAAACCGCGGGTACATTCAGTTCATTCCAGCCCTTGTCATTGAAATCGGTACAGAAAAAGTCGGTGGGTCTGCTTGTCAGATCCTTGACCCAGTTAAATTTCCAGGGACCGTTCATGCTCATGAAGTTGGAGCTGTTTTCTTTCACGGCAGTCTTTGCCGCATCGCCGTTTTCATAGGCGAAGTAAGCGGAGTGCATCGGCTGGCGGTTCACGCTGTTAACCAGCGGATCCTGCCACTCTTTGAATGTCTGCGCTGAGGTTCCGGCAACCACCGACACCGCAGCGAGTGCTGCAAGAAATTTCTTCATATTAGATGGTATGATTTATGGGTAATAATACGCAAAAATAAGTATTATTATTGATTTATCATTAACCATCTGGATTTAACTTGCTTAATAGCGGTGATTTTTTGTCAAACCGATTCTTGGAGGCTGAAAAGTTCGTTTACGGTTTTGCCGAAATATGCCGACAGCTTCAGCGCCAGCTCCGTGCTTGGCACGAATTTGTTGTTTTCAATAGCGAATATAGTCTGACGACTCACTCCTATCGCTTTGGCAAGTTCCTCCTGGGTGATTCTCCTGATGGCGCGTTCAATTCTGATTGTATTGTTCATCGCTTTTGGAATTTATGATGATGGAACCTTTGAATAACAAGATATAGAGCAGAACAACCACCGGTTTAGAGGTGATGAAATTTTGGGCAATGCTGATTCTGCCGAGTGCAGCCATATCCATGTTTCTCATAAGGAAATACTGTACAATAGGCATTATGACGGAATAGATAAGGCAGATAACGGTAATTGCGATGATAGATCTCATGCGCAGATAAGTAATGAACTCATCTTCAGTTTTCTCCTTTGAGATTGCGACAAGCAGTATGCCAACCGAGAGAAAGATGTAGCATAAAAAAGAAATTGCGTCCATGATGCCGAGGCATAATCCAATGATGCCGATTAAAGCCATTACAGTCCCCACGAACTGCATGAAATGGGGTAAAAGAAATTTTTGGTAGAACATAATTTAAATAGGTTGGTAAAGTATGATGCTGCAAAAGTAATGTAAACTTTACAAATAGGCAAGTGTTTATTACTTTTTCTTTGAATCTGTATTAATTTAGTAATTTTGACCAATCAATTAATCAC
>CAMWYV010000165.1 GCA_947178565.1 uncultured Porphyromonadaceae bacterium
CGCAGTTCCGCATCGGTCCCAAAATTGGCGTGAATGTCAATAAACTAAGTTCCAAAGCATCCGGCTTCAGCGCCGAAAACCGCGCGGGTTTCAATGCCGGTTTGATGACTGAATTTACTGTTCCTGTAATTGGAATCGGAGTTGACCTCAGTGTGATGTATGTTCGTCGCAATGATAAATTCACGGTTGGGGGTGATAGTGAAAATATGCACCGTGATTATATTGATATTCCTCTCAACTTGAAATATAAGTTGAATATTCCCCTGATAAACAATATAGTGCGTCCGTTCCTGACCACAGGTCCAAGTTTCGCTTTCCTCACTAATAAAAGAAGTTTCAATGACTTCCGCAATAAAAAGAGTGATGTGGCATGGAATTTTGGTCTTGGTGTGGAATTCGTAAAGCACCTTCAGATAGGTGCCTCATACGGCTTCGGTCTCAATAAGGTGACCGGCAACAGCGATAGCAAAATCGACGGAAAAAACAAATATTGGACAGTAACAGCCGCTTACCTGTTCTGATATCTGACATACACATTTCAAAGTCCTGTCTTTCACTAGGCAGGACTTTGTTGTAATTGATAATTTTGTTACCTTTGGGCAATTATTAAAAGATACTGTTCAGGTGAAACCGATATATTGTTTTCTCATTTTTTGTAGTTCTGCCATCTGGTTTGCTGACGCTATGACTCCGGATGAAGCGAAACAGGCTTATGCTCGGGGAGAATATGCAGAGGCGGCGCAGGTGCTCAAGGAGTTGGCGGATAAGGCGCCTAAAAATGCCACGGCAAATACAATGGCAGGAGTAGCTCTTGCGAAGTCAGGACAACCCGCTGAAGCGCGCCACTATCTTTCGCGTGGCTCTAATGATGCAAAAATAACACTTGCCGAGATCGCTTATGACGAGTATCAGTTTGATGAGGCGGAGGAGATTCTTGAAAAATATACCGCGGCTCAGAAAAAAGCGCGTAAACCGGTGAGTGAAGATGCCGAAAATCTTTTAGCTAAAATCCGCACGACCGGTGCTATGCTCGACCGCGTGGAGCGGATTGTGATTATTGACAGTATAGCGGTTCCGAAGGCTACATTTTTTGAAGCCTATAATCTGTCACCGTCAGCCGGATCGGTGCAAAGTGCCGGTTCGTTGCCGAAATCGTTTAATGCCGCTGAGGGTTCAACCTATTTTACTTCCGATAATAACTCTACTGTTATCTGGAGCGTGGCGGGTGGTAATGTTCCGCGCCTTGCGCAGACATGGATGCTTGCAGACGGTTCTTGGGAAGATCCGGTGCTTTTGGGCGAATCGCTTAATGACGGAGGCTCTGCAGGATACCCGTTTTTAATGAGTGACGGAGTTACCCTTTATTTTGCCAACAATGGAGAAAATTCTATCGGTGGCTACGATATATTTATATCCAGATATGACGGTGAGAAATTTCTTCAGCCTCAGAATATAGGAATGCCCTATAATTCGCCTTACGATGACTATCTCCTTGCGATAGATGAAGAGTCGGGTATAGGATGGTGGGCTACCGACCGCAATCAGCTTGGAGATTACCTCACTATATATAAGTTCATACCTCAGGAACTCAGAATCAACTATCCGGTGGATACTGAGAATCTCGCAGGGCTTGCAAAGGTGTCGGATTATAAGAGAACCTGGGAACCGGGAAAAGATTATTCAACCCTCATTGAGGCTTCAAATGCAGTCAAGGAGTGGGAAGAGGCGATTAATCCTATCCTCCTTATAGCTATGCCGGACGGCAGGAAGCTCACTCCCGGGCAGTTGAAATCTCAGCAGGCACGGGCTTTTGCATCGCAATATTCGTCAATGCTTGCTCAACTGAAAAATAAAGAAATGGTTCTGTCACGTCTAAGGACAGACTATTTCCGGGGCAACCGATCTCTAGCCGATACTATAGCTGAAGCGGAAACCGAGCAGAGCAATCTCAGGCGGGAGATTCTTTCGCTGCGCAATAGAATCGTGCAGGCGGAGATGCCACGTGTTAATCAATAAACTCAGCCAATAAAAAACTAATATCATAATTTTGTCATGGAACTCACTGTTATTATTCTCGCCGGAGTAGCACTGTTGCTGTTGTGCGTCTTTTTTTACTATGTGCCTTTCTTCCTGTGGATCAGTGCAAGAGTCAGCGGAGTGAAAATCTCACTGGTGCAGCTTGTGCTTATGCGAATACGTAAAGTTCCGGTTGGCACAATTGTACAGGCAATGATTGAAGCCCACAAGGCGGGGTTGCATGATGTTTCACGTGATGATCTTGAGGCCCACTATCTTGCCGGAGGCAACGTGGAGAAAGTTGTCCACGCGCTTGTATCTGCATCAAAAGCAAACATAGATCTAGGTTTCAAGATGGCTACCGCTATCGACCTTGCAGGTAGAGATGTGTTTCAGGCTGTGCAGATGAGCGTTAACCCCAAGGTGATTGACACTCCTCCGGTAACTGCGGTTGCCAAAGACGGCATTCAGCTGATTGCCAAAGCCAGAGTTACAGTCCGCGCCAATATCAAGCAGCTTGTCGGCGGTGCTGGTGAAGATACAGTCCTTGCGCGAGTAGGTGAGGGTATTGTATCATCTATCGGTTCTTCAGAGAGCCACAAGCAAGTGCTTGAAAATCCCGACAGCATATCCAAACTCGTACTGCGTAAGGGCTTGGACAGCGGTACTGCATTTGAAATTCTCTCCATTGATATCGCCGATATCGATATAGGTAAGAATATCGGGGCAGCGCTTCAGATCGATCAGGCGCAGGCTGACAAGAATATTGCCCAGGCAAAAGCTGAGGAGCGCAGGGCAATGGCAATAGCTCTTGAGCAGGAAATGAAAGCGAAGGCTCAGGAAGCGAGAGCTAAGGTTATTGAAGCGGAGGCGGAGCTGCCCAAGGCTATGGCAGAGGCATTTACATCCGGGAATCTCGGCATAATGGATTATTACAAGATGAAAAACGTGCAGGCTGATACCAATATGCGTGAAACAATAGCCTCACCGGTTTCTCAGCCGTCTAAATAATAAGGATACCTGATGCATGCTTTTTTGATCGCTCTTGCGGTGCTTATAGGGGGATATTTTATTTATGGAGCTATCGTAGATAAAATAATCGGCACAAGCAAAGACACCCCTATGCCTGCTCATACCATGAACGACGGTGTGGACTATATGCCTATGCCTGCATGGAAGGTTTTCCTTATCCAGTTTCTGAATATTGCAGGACTCGGACCCATCTTCGGTGCGATTATGGGTATAATGTTTGGACCTGCGGCTTTTCTGTGGATAGTTCTCGGTACCATTTTTGCTGGCGCTGTTCATGATTTTTTATCAGGCGTTATATCGATTCGCATGGGTGGTGCTTCATTGCCTGAAATTGTGGGGCATGAGCTGGGAACCACGGTAAAACAGATAATGAGAGTGTTTTCAGTAGTGCTTCTCATTCTCGTTGTGGCGGTATTCGTTCTTACTCCGGCAGATCTTCTCGCTTCCATGACCCCATCATGGCTTGACCGCTCTGTGTGGGTCGCCATCATTCTCGGTTACTATGTGCTTGCAACCCTCTTGCCTATAGACAAGCTTATTGGCAACCTCTATCCTCTCTTTGGATTCGCTCTTCTGTTTATGGCAGTCGGTTTGCTCGGCTATCTGATCTTTTCGGGAATAGAGATTCCATCGGGATTTGAATTTGGTCTGACAAACCGTCATGCCGGTGACCATTCTGTAAATCCTATATTCCCCATGATGTTTGTCAGCATTGCTTGTGGAGCGATTTCAGGATTTCATGCTACCCAGTCCCCGATGATGGCGCGCTGCCTTACCAATGAGAAACTCGCGCGTCCGATTTTTTACGGTGCCATGGTAACTGAGGGGATTGTCGCGCTCATTTGGGCGGCTGCAGCGAGCGCGTTTGCCGGTAGTTACGATAACCTTG
>CAMWYV010000166.1 GCA_947178565.1 uncultured Porphyromonadaceae bacterium
CTACTACAGACATGGGGGTCAACTCAAAAATGTGACTTTCCACGCTTAGTTCACCTGTACCACCTATTATTATCCATAATTCATCAACAGCTTCATTAATATGATAGTCTAAACTCCTTAAAGTAGGTATTGTACAGAATCGGATCTTTAAAGAGGTTCCTTTAATCGTTATAAATTTCTCAACCTCCTTTGAATTATCGCATAATTTGGAATAATTAATGGGATTAGTCACAATCTGATCAACCAAATGCCGGATATTTTCTGTTTGTTCTTTATCCGCAACAAGAATACCTTCCGATGATGCAACGACAATTTTATTATCGCACCCAACGCACACGAGTGGTATATTGAGATCATTGATAATCATGCTTTCATGACAGTCCTCTGAAATCACTTTACCAATCTCTTGCATCTTCATTTCAGATGTCAGAGAATTCCAAGTACCTATGTCATTCCAATCTCCGTCATACTCTACTACAGCCTTATTATTGCCTTTGGCAAGCACTTCGTATGAAAAATTCAGCTTTGGAAGTTCAGAATACTTTTCCCTAAATATGGAATAATCCATAGTCTTGAAAACTTCACACCCAAGTTTTAATAAGTAATCAAGTTTAAATCCGCAGACCCCTGTATTCCACAACGCACCTTCTTGAACAAGTATGCTTGCTTCTGATACATCAGGCTTTTCCACAAATGACTTTATCATCCTAATTCCTGTTGATGATTTCTCGTCTTTCTCCGGGATTATATATCCATACTTTGAGGATGGATAGGTAGGTTTCACCCCAAGAAGCACCATATTTGCGGCAGAATCATCATTTACAGCATTACCCATTCTGCTCAAAGCCGAAAAATACCCGTCAGACGCATAGGTATCACAAGGTAATACCAAAATGGGTTCATCTCTAGGTGTTCCATTTTGATATAGAAATAAGCATGCAAGATATACTGCAGGGAAAGTATCCTTACGTGCCGGTTCTGTAACAATTGGTTGTTTATTTCCCAATTGACGTTCAATCAATCCAATTTGACTCAACCCGGTAGCTACAACTATTTCTTCAGCTAGTCCGGACGTTCTTATTTGCCGTACGATTCGCTGAATCATCGATTCTCTTCTACCTGATGGAGATGTAAGGAGTTTTAGAAACTGCTTGGCTCTAACGCTATTGGAAAGAGGCCAAAGGCGTTTACCAGCACCACCTGAAAGTAATATGATTTTCATTCTAGTATATGATTCTCCCTGTTAACAATTAGACATATCCCCCAAATTTCGTTCAAAAGATTCATTACTAATTTATTTTCAGCAAAATCTTTCTCTACGATATCCTCAAATTTTGTAAGAGTACGCCATTCGAAGTCCTCCCCTTCTCGAAATTCTCCAAGGGCTTCATTATGATGTTTATAATAACTTATAACACCAATCAATATATCACAGACATAATTGGCTCCAAATTGAATGGCTTCAATAAGATGACCTTTTGCATCGCCCGCTGAATAGATGCAGATTTTAGTATTATTAAGCATTAGCACTGCTTTGAAATCATATTCTGGTACAATTTCATAATAAAGTACTGTCGCACCCATTGATTTCAGCACATTGTACATACGGATGCAAGTAGTTGTTTTACCTGCATCACTCTCTCCCCAAATGATGAATCTCTTCATAACTTTCAGTGCCGCGGTCTTCCCCTCGTTGGCGTTTTTATAAAATAAAAAAGCGTAGGAATCTGTATCTGTTACCGTCCTACACTTGGAGGCTTCTCGCATTGCCCTTTAGAAGTCGGACGGCAACGCAGAAGCCCACGCAATTATATGCAATATATGGCGGACTCCGGCGGCATGATACATCATGTCCCAACAGGAGTTGCCGATATTTTACATATCCACGGGCATCTACCGTTGCTCAAACCCTTGACTTCTAAATGAAATTTTGCGAGAATTTCCAAGTGTCAAGAATCAGCGCGGATAAACGCTTTCAATTATGTTTTCACATCCCGCCCTCTGTCCCCGGACCGAGGGCTTCTGAGCGGTCTGCGCTACAAAAATAATAAATAATTTGGAATAAGGTGGGGAGTAGGGGGATGAGAGTAGATTAGTCGAGAGTTGGGGAGGTAGGAGTCGGGTAGTCGTTAGTTGGTTAGTCGGGGAGTTGGGAGTACGGCACGATGCCACCGCCGCGAGATTTCCGGCGGAGGCTCAGGCAGACATGAAGCATCATGTCCCTACTTTGCTTGAGTGTGGTTACTCACAGAATCGCACTTCGGTGCTGATCCGGGTGGACATGATTCACCACAATGTCCCTACTCTTGCTGAGGGTTAGGCATAGTGATGCATCATGTCCGTACGGTGTTTTTACGGATTTTTCTGTGAAATCACTGTACCTCTCACCGTAACGGAGAGGGTGGTGGTGACACCTTCCACAAGAGGGATGTTGTGATCTACGTGACCTACCGGCACTCCATAGGCAACCGGATATTTGTATTCCTTGACCATTTCGGCTATCATGCTTTCCATGCTGCGTCCGTCAACATCTTTGCTGTATTCGGTGAACTGACCAACAATCAGTCCGCCAAGAGACGCAAGCACACCGCTGAGTTTGAGTTGATAGAGAATGCGTTCGGTTTTGTATATCGGTTCGGAAATATCCTCGATGAATAGGATAGTGCGTGGCTGAAAAACATCAAACGGTGTGGAAATCAAGTCGGCTATCACCGCAAGATTGCCGCCGATCAGTTTGCCGGTGACGGTGCCGAAACGGTTGAGCGGATTGGATTTGACATGATATTCAGGCATTTCACCTTTAAGGATTTTGAAAAGACTTTGCGAATCCTCATCCTTGCCTGAGAAGGTTGAGATGTGCTTAGCCATGGGTGCGTGGATGCTTGCGATTCCGTGCTTGTTCATAAGCGCATGGAGTGCAGAGATATCGCTGTAGCCGATAATCCACTTGGGATTGGCGCGCAGCGGCAGTTTGTCCAGCCGGTCAAGCAGATGCACAACTCCGTAGCCGCCTCTGCTACAGAATATCGCCTTGACATCCGGGTCTAAAATAGCTGAAGAGAGGTCGGTATAGCGTGCCTCGGGAGTGCCGCTGAAAGTACGCCACTTTCCGAGTGCATTACGGGCTATCTTAACTTTCCACCCTTGCCGCTCAAGCACCTTGGCGGCATCCGTTACAAACTGATTCTTTATAGTGCCGGCGGGTGAAACAAACACCACTGTGTCACCCGGTTTCAGAGCCGGCGGTATGATTACATTATTCATTGTCTGTCAACTTACTTGTACATTAATTCCCGCTTCCCGTATTCGGTCGGCTATTTGCTCAAGTTCCTCCTTATCAACCTTTACCAGTGACTCTTCGGGGGTTTTACGATCTATTGAATACAGCATTACCTCTGCAGGACGTATTTTTTTGTATGCCTCAATGAGCGCGTCAACTTCCTCATCAGTGCTGTTGTCAACAGTATTGCCGTTGTGAGTACCACGTAAAATCATGGTCTGCACAATGCAGTCGGCACCGAATTCCGCTAACCGATCAATCACCTTCTCTGATGTGAATTCGGGTGAGTTGGGTCGGTCAATCATACGCATTGTGTGTGTTATAGCCGAGTCGAGTTTCAGAATATTATTGTCAACCTTTCTCAAAGCGTCACATACCTGAGCATCTTCAAGGCGGGTGGAGTTGGAGAGCACACTTATTTTGACTTCGGGAAAATACTGGTTTCTCAATGCAATCGTGTCATCAATGATTACCGCGAAATCGGGATGCAATGTCGGCTCGCCGTTGCCGGAAAAGGTTATCACATCAAGATTTTCACCGGCTGCTTTCATCGCCTTCAGTTTATCCTCAAGCTGCTGACGCACGCGCTCTCTCGGCGGCAGTCCGGTTGTGCCCGCTCCCTGAGCGTTGAAGCCCGCTTCGCAGTAGAGG
>CAMWYV010000167.1 GCA_947178565.1 uncultured Porphyromonadaceae bacterium
CATCCCGATTTTGAGGTTTACGTAATAGAATGTAATGCTAATCCTAAAACTGATTTTACTAAAATGAAATCAATTTTAGAAAAATGGTTTAAAGAAATGGGAATAGAGAAAATTGATATTCAGAGTCAGATATTCCGACCAATACATTAAGGCATCTTGATAGAGAAATCTTTGACCTATATTAAAAGTGGCTTATGCAGAAAAGAGTGGTATTCCATGCCGGAATACCACTCTTAGTTTATTTTAAAGTTGGGGGATTAGCGGTTTTGGTACATTTCGGTGTAGTAGCGCTCGTAGTCGCCTGAGGTGATGTTGTCCATCCACTCCTGATTGTCAAGGTACCAGCGGACGGTTTTTTCAATACCTTCCTCAAACTGTAGCGATGGTTCCCAGCCGAGTTCTTTCTGAAGTTTCCGGGAATCAATCGCATAGCGGAGGTCGTGTCCGGCACGGTCGGTAACATAGGTTATCAGTTCGTCGGAGTAACCTTCGGGGTTGCCGAGGAGTCGGTCAACAGTTTTGATAATCACCTTGATAAGATCGATATTTTTCCACTCGTTGAAGCCTCCGATATTGTATGTGTCGGCTACTTTGCCTTTGTGGAAAATAAGGTCAATGGCGCGGGCATGGTCTTCAACAAACAGCCAGTCGCGGACATTTTCTCCCTTACCATATACAGGCAACGGCTTGCGGTTGCGTATGTTGTTGATAAATAGCGGAATTAGTTTTTCGGGGAACTGATACGGACCGTAATTGTTCGAGCAGTTGGTAACCAAGGTAGGCATTCCGTATGTGTCATGATAGGCTCTTACAAAGTGGTCTGAGCTTGCTTTTGACGCGGAATATGGGGAGTGAGGATTGTATTTTGTGGTTTCAAGAAAAAACTCTGTTCCGAATGCCTGATGATGTTCAGAAGATGAAGCGGTGGTTGTAAACGGTGACTCGATGCCTTCGGGGTCTGTAAGCTCAAGCGCTCCGTAAACTTCATCGGTAGAGATATGGTAAAAAAGTTTGCCTTCGTATTTCTCAGGCAGACTTTCCCAATACTCTTTAGCCGCCTGAAGAAGCGCGAGAGTACCCATCACATTGGTACGTGCGAAAGTAAACGGGTCTTTGATGGAACGATCCACATGACTTTCTGCCGCAAGATGGATAATTCCGGTGATTTCATACTCTTTGCTTATGCGGCGCATTTCGTCAAGGTCAGCGATATCAGCCTTTACAAATGTGTAGTTAGGCTTATTCTCGATATCCTTGAGGTTTGCAAGGTTGCCGGCGTATGTGAGTTTGTCAAGATTGATGATATTGTATTCCGGGTATTTGTTTACAAAGAGTCGTACAACATGGCTGCCGATAAATCCGGCTCCACCGGTTATGAGGATGTTGGTCATTAGTTATTAGTCGGTTAGTTGTTAGTCGTTAGAGATCAATTCGACTGATACAGATTTTTAGTGAATCTTTCCAGTAGGGGATTTTCAGATGAAAAGTGTCCTTGAATTTTGTTTTGTCAAGCACCGAATATGAAGGGCGCTTGACAGGTGATGGAAATTCGTTTGATTTGCAGGGTTCTATCACGCAGTTGGTGTGACCGGAGAGTTCTGCAATCTCTTTGGTAAAGTCATACCAGGAGCAAACGCCCTCATCCGAGTAGTGATAAGTACCTTCGTTTCCTTCATATCTGCCGTTGTCAATAATGTCAACAATCGCATTTGCGAGGTCTCTGGCATAGGTAGGGGTTCCGGTCTGGTCAATCACAACCTTGAGTTCGGGTTTGGTTGCGGTGAGATTGAGCATCGTTTTTACGAAATTTTTGCCGAACTCGGAGTATAGCCACGCTGTGCGTATGATTATAGCTTTGCATCCGCTTGCAGCGATTTTCTGCTCGCCATGCAGCTTTGTGACTCCATATACTCCGGTCGGATTGGTCGGTTCGGTTTCATTTCGCGGAGTATTACCCTGATTGCCGCCGAATACATAGTCGGTTGAGATATGAATCAGAGTGCAATCGTTTTTCTTAGCAGCTTCCGCAAGATATCCCACCGCCTCGGCATTCAGCTTTTCGGCAAATTCGGTCTGCTCCTCGGCTTTGTCCACATTGGTGTATGCGGCGCAATTCACTATTATGTCAAAGTTATTGCAGCTAACACCGAGGTCAACCGCTTCTTTGTCAGTGATATCTATATCATCTACATCGGTAAAGATGTATTCGTTTGCAGAATTTTCGGTAGCGATTTTAAGGCAAGTTCCCAACTGACCGTTTCCGCCTGTCACGAGTATTCTCATTTCTTATAAAGGTCAATGTTAATGTCAAACGGAGAGTCAAATTCTTCAAGCAGAGGATGATTCTTGTCCTTATCCGAGAGAATAGCGCTGTCTAGAGATATTCTCCAGTCTATGCCGAGCGATGTATCAAGAATAGAGATGCCGCCATCGGCTTCAGGATGATAGAAGTTGTCACATTTGTATTGAAACACGGCTACATCACTCAGCACCGCGAAGCCGTGGGCAAATCCTCTCGGCACAAACAGCGCGAGGTGATTATCTTCGGTGAGCTCCACCGCCACATGTTTGCCGAAAGTGGGTGAGTTTCTGCGGATATCCACAGCAACATCCAGCACCGTTCCTTTTACACATCTGACGAGTTTTGACTGAGTGAATGGCGGACACTGGAAATGCAGCCCTCTGAGCACTCCTTTGGTTGAACGGCTCTCATTGTCCTGAACGAAGTCAACCGGACGAACTTTCTCGTCAAACTCACGCTTTGAATAGCTTTCAAAAAAATATCCCCTTGAATCGGTGAAAATGCGAGGCTTGATTATCACCACATCGGGTATATCGGTTTTTATTACATTCATTTCAGTCAAGATTTTGTAAGCCGGTTCTGTCTATCTCATCAACCACTTTGATAAGATATCTGCCATACTGATTTTTCAGCATCGGTCGGGCAAGTTCACGCATCTTTTCAGCGGAAATCCATCCCTGACGGTATGCGATTCCTTCGAGACAAGCTATTTTGAGTCCCTGACGCTTTTCAAGCACCTCGACATATATCGATGCCTCTGCGAGAGAATCGTGTGTACCTGTGTCAAGCCACGCGAACCCCCGGGGAAGTGTCTGCACTTTCAGCTCACCGTCTTTCAGAAACTCTTGATTTACAGTGGTTATTTCCAGTTCACCGCGTGCGGATGGCTTGATGCTGTGCGCTATATCAACAACCTTGTTGGGATAGAAATATAGTCCTACTACAGCGTAGTTTGACTTGGGATGCTGCGGTTTCTCTTCAATGGAGAGACATTTACCGTTTTTGTCAAACTCAGCCACACCGTAACGCTCCGGATCATCAACCCAGTAGCCGAAAACAGTTGCTTTACCATGTTTCTCGGCGTCGGTTACAGCTTCTTTCAGCACCTGTGAGAAGCCCGCACCATGAAAAATATTGTCACCGAGAACAAGGCAAACACTGTCATCGCCGATAAAGTCTCTACCTATTATAAATGCCTGAGCGAGACCGTCGGGACTCGGCTGCTCGGCATAAGTGAAATTCACACCGTAGTCACTGCCGTCACCGAGCAGCCGCTTGAATCCGGGTAAATCCTGTGGTGTGGAAATAATAAGAATATCTCTTATGCCGGCAAGCATGAGGGTGGAAATGGGATAATACACCATCGGCTTGTCGTAAATAGGCAAAAGCTGTTTGCTCACTCCCTTGGTTATCGGGTATAAGCGTGTGCCGGAACCACCGGCAAGTACAATTCCTTTCATGGTTTTCAGTGTTTAATACACAAAGATATAATTGAGGAGGTATAAATAGTTAAAAGGTGTGATAAATATAACATCTTTTAACTATTGTTTTTCAGTGCTGCTTTTATTCTGATGAAAGAGTAAATTAGAGAAAGAATAAAAAGC
>CAMWYV010000168.1 GCA_947178565.1 uncultured Porphyromonadaceae bacterium
CCGTCCCGGCAAGGGAATTACCGTGCTGACTCCCGCTCAGGAGGAGCAGGCTCGCCTGCGTTGGCGCAAATATCTTGCCGACGGTGGTACTGTTTGTAAGTTCGTGCCTGCAAGCGGCGCGGCTTCACGAATGTTCAAGGCTCTCTTTGAGTTTGTAGATGGTGCCGATGAAGTTGCCGCGCCCGACTCTCCGGTCGGTCAACTCCTCGCATCGTTTGATTCTCTCCCGTTCGCCAAAGAGCTTGATGAAATGTGTAAGAAACTGTATGACACCTCAGCTAAAGATCTTATAGCAGCCAAACAGCACAAAAAGGTTATCGCAGCCCTCATCAAACCGGAGGGTATGAACTACGGCGGTCTGCCCAAAGGTCTCCTCAAGTTCCATTCATATCCCGACGGCAGCCGCACTCCGCTTGAGGAGCAGCTCACCGAAGGGGCTCAGACAGCAGCTACCGGAGGCGTGGTGAATCTACATTTCACTGTATCATCCAACCACCGCAAGCTCTTTGAAGAGAAACTGAGCGAAGTGCTCGGTGACACCGAGAAACGCACCGGAGTGAAATTTAACGTGAGCCTCAGCGAACAGAAACCGAGCACCGACACGGTAGCGGCGAATCCGAACAACACACCGTTTCGCGAAGACGGCAAGCTGCTTTTCCGCCCGGGCGGTCATGGCGCGCTTATTGACAATCTCAACGATATGGAGGCTGCCGTGGTATTCATCAAGAATATCGACAATGTGGTACCTGACAGCCGCCGCGAGCCTACCGTCAAATATAAAGAGATCATCGCGGGCTACATGATTGAGCTGCATGACACCATCATCGGATATCTCGACCTACTCGCCAAGGGGGATTACAATGAGGCAAAACTGGACGAAATGTTTGTTTTTCTCCGCGACAAGCTCGGTCTGCGTGACCCGAACTTCACAAAAATGGATGTGACCCACAGGGCGGTGTATCTACATGACAAACTTGACCGTCCCTTGAGAGTGTGCGGTATGGTGCGTAACGAGGGTGAACCAGGCGGAGGTCCGTTTATCGCAGTCAACCCGGATGGCTCGGCATCGCTACAGATTCTCGAAAGCCACCAGATTGATCCCTCCAACGACGAATATGTGGCAAAGATGAAGTCGGCAACTCACTTTAACCCTGTTGACCTAGTGTGCTACATCAAGAACCGTCACGGCGAGAATTACAACCTGCTCGCCCACACCGATCCCGCGACCGGATTCATCTCATCCAAATCGAGTCACGGCAAAGAGTTGAAAGCTCTCGAATTGCCAGGACTGTGGAACGGTGCAATGAGCGACTGGAACACCGCATTTGTAGAGGTGCCTATCGACACCTTCAATCCGGTGAAAACCGTAAATGATCTTCTGCGCCCCGCTCACCAAGGCTGATCAACTTACAAAGTATAAATAAACATCGTGCTCCGCAAACCCATGCGGGGCACGATGCGTTATATTTGAAAACAACTGACTACTATGAACCGCAAGGAAGAGATAAAAAAGATCTGGACGGAATGTTTCGATGACTCGCGCGAGTTTGTTGAAATGTTTTTCAACCGTGTTTACAAAGAGAGCGATGCACTGGTTCTGGAAAAGAACGGAAAGATTGTAAGCAGTATGCTCCTGCAGCCGTATGCCATGAAATTTCAGGGTACAGAAGTGACAACCGGCTATATCTGCGGTGCGGGAACCCGGCGCGCCGCGCGAGGCAACGGCTACATGAGTGAGCTGATGGTCGAGGCTCTCAACAGCGCACTGGATAGAGGCTTCATGAGCTGCTCGCTTATTCCCGCCCATGACCAGCTGTATTTCTACTATGACAAGTTTGATTTCTCTACAGTATATTACTATGATCCACAGCGGTTCACCTCCCTGCACACATTCACACCCACAGGGAACTATACCCGCGTGAACGATCCCTATCTGCCGGAAGTATATGACGCGTTCCATGAATTTGAAATGAAGCGCAAATGCACTATTCTGCACTCGCAGCGCGATTTTCTCAACATCCTTGATGATCTTTCCCACGACGGAGGGATTTTTGTGGCGCTCAGTGGAGAATCTGGCAGGATTGTCGCAATCGGATGCGCCGCCCCTTACGACGGCAGGCTGCTTGTCAAAGATCTGATGGGAGATGACGATGACGCACGCGAGGCAGTGCTTGCCGTGATGCGCAATGAGTTTACCGACATACCGGTGAGTGTATATACCCCGGCGGTGAACAACGGGCGTAAGCCATACAGCCGCGGAATGGCAAGGATTGTCAACGCTCCGCTGTGTCTCGGAGTAATCGCGGCTGCCAACCCCGGCTTTAAATCCAAAATAAAAATCACCGACAGGCTCCTACCGTATAATTCCCACACCTATATTATAAAAGGAGGCAACTGCATGATCGATGACTCATATTCCGGCAAACTCGATTTTGATGTCGATGCCGACACCTTCAACCGCATAGTTTTCAGCAGCGCCAATACAGGTACGGTTCTCGATTTTCCAAGCGAGCGTCCGTATATGAGTCTCATGCTTGACTGAACGTACAAAAAAGCCGCACCCGATACCGGGATACGGCTTTTCTGACATACAAAGTATATTTTTACTTCTTTTCGGATTTAGCTGCGGGAGCACCATTGCGGTCACCGCCTTTAAAACCGCCACGGAAGTCTTTGCCGCCTCTACGGTCGCCGCCTTTGAAATCCTTGCCGCCACGGGGACCACCTTGCTTCATTCCCTTGCCCGGTTTACCCTGACTGAGGAAACTGTTCTCAAGGAACTGCACATACTGCTCGGGAGTGAGAATACTCTTTATCTGGGCGAGCTCGTTCTTGCGTGCGTTCTTGCGATCGGCAATAGCCTTGTCCTTACCCTCTTTGCGAGCCTTGGCGTTATTCTCCTTCATCTCTTTGAGCTTAGCCTTCTGAGCATCAGTGAGATTGAGATTGTCAAACAGACAGGGTGCCTGAGCGCCACACTGTTCTTTATTCATCATTTCACACTTTGCATCCTTACACTTCGCGTCTTTTTTGTCTTTGTTCTGCGCTGAAACAGCGGTAGCAGAAAGAACCAATGCAGATGCCGCTACTAAAATTGCTTTAATATTCATAATCTTCAATTTTTAATGTTGTCAATATAATTCATTTTTCAGACGTCTGTAGTAATGACGCTCAAACCGGGTCAAAGTTTAACGACAGTGTCGCACTTTAATTTATTTTCAGTCAATTGCACAATTTTTTTATTATAAAACCTTACCTGAGTGCAAATAAATCTTATCTTTGCACTTATAACCCCTTAAAACTACACCTAAATGAAAAAACATAATTTTTACGCAGGTCCCTCTATCCTCAGCCAGTACACAATAAAGAATACCGCCGATGCCATCATAGATTTCGCCGGCACAGGGTTGTCTATTCTGGAGGTTTCTCACCGCAGCAAAGAGTTTGTGGCTGTGATTGAAGAAGCTCGCGCACTTGTGAAAGAGCTTCTCGATATACCTGACGGCTATTCCGTGCTGTTTCTGGGCGGTGGCGCGAGCTTGCAGTTCTGCATGGCTCCCTTCAACCTGCTGCGTAAAAAAGCCGCCTATCTCGAAACCGGTACCTGGGCTGTAAATGCCATCAAGGAAGCTAAGATCTTCGGCGAAGTGGATGTGGTCGGTTCATCCAAAGATGCCAACTTCACTTTCATTCCCAAGGACTATACCGTGCCTGCCGATGCCGACTATTTCCATTTCACCACCAACAACACCATTTACGGCACTGAAATCCGCAAAGATCCGGATGTAGCCGTGCCTTTGGTTGCCGATATGTCAAGCGACATCTTCTCACGCCCGGTTGATGTGTCGAAATACTACCTCATCTATGACGGCGCGCAGAAAAACCTCGCTCCCGCAGG
>CAMWYV010000169.1 GCA_947178565.1 uncultured Porphyromonadaceae bacterium
ATGTATGATATGACCCGCGTGACCGCCAACGGATATTTCGATGCCGACAACTCGGCGGAGAAGCGCAATGCAACCCGCGCAGCACTCGCGCGACAGCGCACGGAAGACTACCGCAACGGCTTCTATCAGCGTGCCGGAGGTGTGGTTGACCCTCTTCCCGCAGACGCTCCCGATTTTGTGAAAGGTTACCATGACTATTACAAGACTCCACGCGGATATACTGAACGCAGCGGCAACTCTAACGACGGGTGGAACGTCACTTCCGCGCTCCCGTTCATGAACTTCAGGTTCTTTGAATATGCAGAGGAACTTGACCGTGCTGTAATGATCGTGCATGGCGAAAAGGCTCACTCCCGCTATTTCGGTGAGGACACGTTCAAGAAACTCCGTGGCGATAACAAGGAACTGCTCATAATCGCGGATGCAACCCACGTTGACTTATACGACCGGCTTGACAAGATTCCGTTCAATCAAATCTCTACCTTCTATTCAACCTATATGCCTGAAAAGAAATGACCACAGCAGAATTTTTAAGCATTATGGAATCCGGCAACGTTATCGTTGCCGGAGCACCGGTGCATGAGAAAATGCATGAACTGAGTCAGGAGGCTATCCGCATCACCTTGCAGATAAACAATGCCTATCATACTCAAGAGGAGATTGTTGAACTGATGAGCGAACTCACCGGCAGGAAAGTGCATGAATCGTTCAGACTCTTTCCTCCTTTCAACACAGACTGCGGCAAGAACCTGCATTTCGGAAAGCGGGTTTTTGTCAACAGCGGATGCAAGTTTCAGGATCAGGGAGGCATTGATATCGGTGACGATGTGCTTGTAGGGCATAACTGCACGATAGCGACCCTCAATCATGTGGAAGACCCCGACCGTCGAGGAGACATGACCGCACAACCCGTAAGGATTGGAAACAAGGTGTGGATCGGAGCAAACGCGACCATACTTCCCGGAGTGACGATAGGTGACGGAGCCATCATTGCCGCAGGAGCGGTTGTTACAAAAGATGTCGCTCCCCGCACGGTGGTAGGCGGGATTCCCGCTAAAGTCCTGAAAAAAATCTGATAAGGTATTCTTGATTAGAAACTGAGTTTGAAGCCACCCATGGCGGTAAAGCCTGGCATATCATAGCCCCGGTTTATAACATAACGGGTATCGGTGATATTCTCCAGACGGGTGAATACCGATATATAGCGGCAAATCTCATACGCTATCTTCATATTAAGCAGCGCGTAGTTCTGATGCTTAACCTCATCAGCAACATAGAGGCCGCCAGTGCCTTTGATATCCGCTCCTATCTGAAGTTTCTGGACCGGAGTCCAGTCCACACCTAAATAATACTGATTTTTTGGAGCTCCGGTGAGATTGGTGAGGGAGGTGTGCATATAGCTGTAAGTGGCGAAGAGGCTCAGGCAGGACAGCGGATGGCTTTGGGCGGACACTTCGATACCTTTGTTGGTGAAGCGTCCGGTATTCTGATTCTTCATATCCACGGTCTGTATCAGATTGGAGCCTCGTGAATAATAAGCGGTGAGATCTATACTGAAATAGCGTGAGAAATATTTGCCGACTGTCACCTCATAGTTCATCATCTTCTCGGGCTGCAGGTCAGGGTTAGCCATGCGGTAGAGATATAGCTCCCGGAATGAGGGATTGCGGTAGCCCATTGCCAGATTGCCTTTGATTGTTATGTCAGCGCCGGGATTGACCGAGAATCCGCATTGCGGCACCCATCGGGTATTGAATTTATCACTGTTGGCAACCCTGAGTCCGCCGTTAAGGTTGAGGATATTGCCGGCAAGCGATTGCGACAGGGTGAGATACGGAGAATATTCCGTTATATTCTTGCGCCCGAGAGTGCTGACAGACCCTTCGGTATGGCTATTGCCTCCGGAAACGGGAATTTCTCCGGAATAGATGTCAAAATCAAAGCCGACAGTTACCTCAGCACCGCTCCAGGGTCTGAAGTTCTGATATACAATCGCTCCGAAGCGGTCATCCTTGCTGTGGAAATGGCGTGGATCATCTACAAAATGTTTGCCGTAGCTGAAATATGTGCGGATGGCGCCGGAGGTGGAGCCATAATTGTTAGTAGCGGTAAGCGATGCTTCACCCCGGGTGATATCCTGACTGTAAATAGCGGTAGATTCGGGATTGGATAGCTTGGGATATATAGGGTCATTGCCGCGGAGATTCATAAGGGTAAAATCGGCTGTACCTTTCCATCTGTCGGAAAAATCATAGCTTATTTTGGCATAACCTTCCGCCTGCTTGAAATCGAAATGCTTC
This sequence comes from uncultured Porphyromonadaceae bacterium, assembly GCA_947178565.1. GTDB lineage: Bacteria > Bacteroidota > Bacteroidia > Bacteroidales > Muribaculaceae > Paramuribaculum. The sequence goes on from CAMWYV010000169.1 coordinate 2,301, forward strand.
ACCGTGCCGTCAGTGCGGTTGTATGATACCGATGCAAGTGAGGAGAATCTGCCATATCGCACCGTATTGGTCGCGGATGAGAGCCATGTGTTGTAAGAACCGTACTGCGAGGTGATTGTGGTGCGCACTCCGTTGGTGGCAGGATTGCGTGTTATGATATTGACAGCTCCCGCCATAGCGTTCGAACCATAGAGCACAGAGCCGGGACCTCGGAGCACCTCGACCTTTTCCACCGATTCCTTGCCATAGAAATCGGCGATATGGTGAGAATATATCCCGGCGAACTGTGGCTGACCGTCAACCATCATGAGCACTCCGCTGGCACGGTCACCTCCCACGCCTCTGAGCTTGATGTGCCCCGAACCGCCGCTGCTGCTCACTCCGAAGCCGAAAACCGAACGCTGGGTCACAAACAGACTGGGAACCATGCCTGAGAGAACGGAAAGTACCTGAGTGTGTCCCGCTGCCTCCAGCCGTTGTCTGCCGATTACAGAAACAGTGTATGGAAGCAGACGACGAGGCACAGAGCCGGGAGTTCCGGTAACGATTACCTCGTCAAGCTGACGAACAGAGTCGGGATATTCTTCTGCAAAGGTTGATGGTGCTCCTGTCACAACCAGTGCGCTTAAAGTGATTGCGCAACGCCGGGTAAGATTCATAGATGAATGTGATAAGATGAAAAAGAGCTGCTTGCGATGCGGATGATGACAACCGCCCGGCAGCAGCTCTTCAATGATATGCCAAATTCAATTATTCTTCAATTACTACAAGACGGTATTTCTGACTGCCCACTCCGAGCTTTTCGGCATGCTCGAGAATATGGGTGCCCATGCGGGAATTGATACGCTCCATGAGCTCATCTTTGCCGGGATCATCGGAACCGGCTACAAGATCAACGCACGCGCGGTCGAGAGCCACGGGGTCAAGAGATGCGAGCACTCCGAGATCAGCCATAGAGGGAGCTGCGGGATTGCCGTTGCAGTCACAGTCAACCGACAGGCGGTTAGCCACATTTATATAAAGAATGCGGTCGCCGGTATAGTCTGTTACAGCTTTCGCCGCCTCAGCCATTGATTCGATGAAAGTTTTCTGCTCGGCGATATTCTGCCAGATACTGTCAACATTAGCTGTCTTGCCGCCGGAATGGATATATGCCTTGCCGGCTGATGAGGCGAGACCGATAGAGATGTTCTTGAGCGCTCCGCCGAATCCGCCCATCTGGTGACCCTTGAAGTGAGAGAGCACGATCATGAAGTCATAGTTGGCGATATTCTTGCCTACGATGTCTTTTGTGAGATGAGTGCCGCCGGCAACCGGAATTTCAATCTCGCCGTCAGCATCAAGAATGTCCACTCCGGCAAGATCGGTGAAGCCATGCTCTTTTGCCGCCTTGAGATGAGCTTCGGTGGTGTTGCGGTTTCCGGCATAGGCGGTGTTGCATTCGATAAATGTGCCGTTTACGAGGCGCACGAAATCACCTATGAGAGCTGTATCAAGATGGTTTGATTTGTTGGACTCGCCGGTAGAAATCTTGATGCCGATATTCTTGCCTTCAGCCTTACGACCGAGAGCCTCATATACC
>CAMWYV010000170.1 GCA_947178565.1 uncultured Porphyromonadaceae bacterium
TCGAACCCCTATCTAAAGTTTAGGAAACTTCTATTCTATCCGTTGAACTACAGAGCCTCTTGCTTTATCCCGGCGGAATAAACGCTGACAAAGTTAGGTGTTATTTCCGAGAGAAGCAAGCAAATCTATATTTCAAGCCGCTTTTCGGATCTGTTTGCCACTCTTCGGTCGATTCGTTCCACTCTTCGGTGTCAATTGCCGGAAAGAAAGTGTCGGCATCGGTACGGGTTGCATCTATCTGTGTGATATACAATTTGTCAGCAAGAGGCAGCGCCTGTCTGTATATCTCAGCTCCGCCTATAATCATAGCTTCCGGTGCATCATAAACCAGTTCAACCGCATCTTGGAGAGATGAGGCGGTCTCTACTCCGGGATAGTTGTAATCAGAATTGCGCGTGATTACTATGTTGCGTCTCTGAGGCAACGGACCATTAGGTAGTGATTCAAAGGTTTTTCGTCCCATAATCACAGGTTTTCCGACAGTAAGTTCCTTGAAGTGTTTAAGGTCTGCCGAGATATGAAATGCGAGATTGCCTGCTACACCGATAGCGTTGTCGGCACCGACCGCTGCTATAATTGCTATACTCATACTGCTACTACTCCTTTAATGTGCGGATGGGGATCGTAATTCTCAAGAGTGAAATCTGAATATTTGAAATCGAAGATATTCTTAACTTCCGGATTTATTATCATTTTGGGCAGTTGCCGTGGCTCTCTTGACAGCTGCTCTTGCACCTGAGCGAAATGGTTGGTGTATATATGCGCGTCGCCCAGCGTATGAACGAAGTCTCCTGCCTTGAGTCCGGTGACCTGTGCTACCATCATAAGTAGCAGTGCATACGAGGCGATATTGAAAGGCACTCCGAGGAAGCAGTCGGCGCTGCGCTGGTATAGCTGCAAGCTGAGTCTGCCATCCGCCACATAAAACTGGAAGAATGCATGACATGGAGGAAGAGCCATATTGGGAATATCTGCCACATTCCATGCGCTTACTATTATGCGACGGGAATCGGGATTATTCCTGATAGTCTCAATAGCATCAGTTATCTGATCAATAGCCCCACCATTGCCGTCGGGCCATGAGCGCCACTGATAGCCATATATGTGCCCAAGGTCACCGTTTTCATCCGCCCATTCATTCCATATCCTTACTCCGTTTTCCTGAAGATATGCCACATTGGTGTCACCTTTGAGAAACCAGAGAAGTTCATGAATAATTGATTTCAGATGAAGTTTTTTTGTGGTAAGTAGCGGAAAGCCGTCTTCAAGGTTAAACCGCATCTGATAGCCGAAAATACTTCTGGTACCTGTGCCGGTACGGTCTGATTTATCCGTGCCGTGCAGCTCTATGTTTTTTAAAAGGTCAAGATATTGTTTCATCGTTTGAATTATTGTCGGGTTGATTACAGTTATGTCGGGGAGCCGAGTTTTCAAGCGTAGGTTCCGGAAGGATTGGTTTGACTCCCCGCATCATCGGTATCGACAGCTGCTTGCGGCGAAATGTGTAGTGTATCGCATCATTTGGACACACATTGATGCAGTTGAAACAGTTGACACATCTGCTACCGTCAACAACATGGTCATTTAAATCAATACAGCAACTCTTACATACATATTCGCATTTTCGGCAGTTGATGCACTTGTCGGTGTCAATATCAATCTGAAATATTGAAAAACGGCTTATAAATCCGAGCGTAGTACCGACCGGGCAAACAGTATTACATAAAATCCTGCCTTTTTTTGTCGCCATAACTGCCACGATAAGCAGTGTTATCACCGCTATAGAAGCTCCCGCCCAGCCAGCCATCGCTTTTGCCGCGAGGCTGTCGCTCCAGTTCAATACGCTCTGGATGTCTGTGCCGGTAATCCGTGAATACACTGGTGAAATGAGTTCCCGGCAAATACGTGCGTAGGCGGTATATGGGTCAATGACGGAGGGTATGGTGAAAAATCCTGCCATGAGGCATATGAGTACAATCAGCAGGACAAGATATCTTATGCGCAGAGCGGAATAACTATACCGATATACCTGCGGTGAAATTTTGAGTCTTGTTTTAGCACAAATGTCCATTACAGTGCCCAGCGGGCATACTGTCGAGCAGTAAATTCTACCGAAAATCAGCGTAATAATAAGCCAACCGACAAAAACTGCCAGACTGAATGTGATAACCGCAGGGAGGAACTGGATTCTTTCAATCCATTCGGCTAGAGGGTGTATAGTCAGCGGCACTGCCGTTAGAGCGCCAGTGATAACGAGCAAAATCAGCAGTGAAACCGCTATACGTGATATTTTGAGCAGTTGGTTCATTTATACCTACTGCAAAGGTAGCAATTTTACTCGTTATATCTGCGGATACACCGGTAGCTGTATATAGCTATAATGAGGAAGCATAGCAGCGGAAGTGCAAATGAAACATTGACGGCAGGTAGAAAGCCTACGGTTCCACAGTCAATGATCATACCCTGAAGCGGGGGCATGAGTGCTCCTCCGACTATAGCCATGACAAGAAACGCAGCGCCGAGTGAAGTGTCCTCGGCATCAACATTTTCAAGTGCGATACCGTAGATACTCGGGAACATTATCGACATGAATGCACTCACAGCCACAAGGCAGATCAATCCTCCATATCCCACAATCAATATCGCTCCGATAGTGCAGAGTGATGCCAAGACAGCAAAGCAGGCGAGCATTCTTGTCGGGCGTATGTAGCGCATGAGCATTGTTCCTGTAAAACGGAAACATAGAAACAACACCATAGCTATGATATTGTAGTTTTGGGCGGTGGCTTTTGATATACCGAGATTGTCGGCATACTGGATTATGAATGTCCATGTCATAATCTGTGCTGCAACGTAAAACATCTGTGCAACCACACCTTCGCGGTATTCCTTGTTATTGAAAAGGCGTTTTAATGAGACGGATGTTTTTTCTCCTCTCGATTGACCGTGGACGTCAGGCATTTTCACCAAAGCGATAAGCACAAGCATAGCCACTACAATAACCCCTATGGCAACGTATGGATCTCGGATAACGGCAAGATCGTGCACACGTATTTCTGCTTTTTCAGCAACCGACAGACTTTGGAATATAATCTCTCCGGATGCGTTGCGGGTGTCTGAGAGCAGGTTAGGGAGTACAATCAATGATGCAACTCCCATGCCACACAGTGAACCGAGTGGATTGAAAGCCTGGGCGAGATTAAGTCGCCGGGTTGATGTCTCCTTTGAGCCGAGGGAAAGGATAAAAGGATTTGCTGTCGTTTCAAGGAAAGCAAGTCCGAAGGTCAGTACGTAGAGCGATATGCAGAAAAAAGAAAATTCCTCCCGGTTAGCAGCCGGGATAAACATGAACGCTCCCAACGCATAGAGGGCGAGTCCGAGCAAAATACCTTTTTTGTAGCTGTATCTGCGGATGAAGAATGCGGCGGGGAGAGCCATTGTAGCATATCCTCCGTAGAACGCAAACTGAATCAGTGACGCTTTTGTAGCCGATAGCTCCATTACAGTCTGAAATGCAGCGACCATCGGATTTGTGATGTCGTTTGCAAATCCCCATAAAGCGAACAGAGATGTGATCAGAATAAACGGGATTAAATATTTTTTTCCTACAAGGGGCGCTTTTTTGTCGTTTGGGGTGTGGGAATAATTCATGGTGTATTTAAGGTTGATTGGAAAAAGTGTCAGATGGTAAGGTGCCGGATGTCGGTTCCGAGAGATTTAGCCTGCATCAGGATATTGCCGATAGCGGTAGCTTCAAATGGTCCGGTAGTGACTTCCAGCCCTGTAATATCTCTGGTGAGCTCAGTTAGCAGGGAGTTTTTCGCACCGCCGCCCATGATGACGAGTCCGGTAATCGGGGATGGGAGAAGAGAAT
>CAMWYV010000171.1 GCA_947178565.1 uncultured Porphyromonadaceae bacterium
CGCGCATCCGATATTCGTCTAAGCCTCTTGGGCTCGGAGATGTGTTTAAGAGTCTGTGCAGGACAAGTTCTTGGAGACAGTGAGTTTGTTATGGATGTAAAACTAAAACGCGACTATATGTCGGGATTTGTCGGAAATATTGAAGGTGGCGCAGGCACAAGCTCACGCTATTTTGGACGCCTGTTCACTATGTGGTACACCACTCGCTCACGCCTGGCTCTTATAGCTAACGTGAATAATTTAAATGATAGTAGAGAACCCGGTCAAAACGATCAATATACCGCAACCAATATCCCCGGAGATTTTCGTACTAAAATGGCGGGGCTGGATTACTACATCAAGTCGGACAACTCTAAGACCGATTGGAATTTTACCGGTAATACAACTGTGAGCCATGTACGCAGCTACTCGCAGGCAGACATCGGTAAAACCAATTTTCTGTCAGGCGGCGATACCTATGAGAATAGTTTTGACAAATCTATCGCTCATAACCTGACTGTAAAAAGCAGCAATAATTTCCAGTGGCGACCTAAAGATAAATATTTGGGTATTATCTATAAGTTTAACTATCTGAACAGAGACCGGACGGCTAACTCTTTATCCGGTACGTTCAATAGCGAAATAAAAGATATTACTGAAAAAGTTCTTGAAACAATTTATTCAGGGGAAGCGGCTTCACTTGCGGATATAACCCTCAACAGTACTCTCACTCAATCTATTCTTTCCGGTAACTCATTTTCTACCGGCGGCGGCATTAATTTTGATACAAAGATTCCGTCAACTCCTGATTTATTGTCATCGTCATTGTATATTGAATATGACCGGAGCAACTATTATGGATTTGACCGATATGACATAAACTACAATCGTGATAACACTCATTCCAACTATTATAGTTATACTAGTAATCATCCGGACCATAATTTAAAGCTCAACGCAGGTACGGCGTACACATTCGTATCAAATGACAATCTATCAATGCTACTTTCTACATATTATTTTTATGCAACCTCAACTAAAGACTCCTATTTTTATCAACTTGATAGGCTGAGTGATGCCGGGATTTTCGGAAGTCTGCCAACAGGCTATCAGGCGGCGTTAGACGAAGGTCAATCCAATATGTCAACCCAATACTCTCACGATGCGTATATTCAGTATAATTTCAATTATTTTAAGAAGTTCGCATCCGGAAACCGCCTGAATATCTCTTTGAAGCCGGTAGCAGAGTTTGTATGGAGATCTCTTGACTATCGACAGACAAATAATTCCCAGTTAATAAAAGACAATTCGTTCAAACTATGGTTTTACAACACCTTTATAAAATATATCATAGGTAAAAATACATTGCAGCTTAAATTTGACCGTAATGTCAAGATGGTGCCGCTTGATCGTCTTGTAACAATCACCAATACTCGTGATCCGCTTAACATATATGTAGGTTCTAAGAATCTTAAAAATTCCGCACAAAATGATTTTACTCTCGGATGGATGCATTCCGATTACAGACGCCATCCATGGAGCAGTTACGTTTCTCTCGCCTACTCTGCTACTCAAAACGAACTGATCAGTACTTACAGCTTTAACAGTCAGACCGGTGTGCGCACTTATATGATGCAAAATGTAAACGGCAATTGGTATGTCCGCTTACATGATGATATTTATAAGGGATTCGGTTCGATTGATCAATTTGATATAACAGCTACAACACGTCTGACATATGGTCATAATGCCGATCTGACCGCAACAGATAACAGCACTTTCTCAAAAAACAATATCAAGAACCTCAACATCTCTGAAAATTTCAGATTCAATTGGCGGATCAACAAACAGAGCCTTGGATTAAGGGTTCTCGTCGATTGGCGGGATATACGGGGTAATCGTTATGGATTCAAGAACTTCACGGCTACCACGGCACAATATGGAATAAACGGTAACTTCGTCCTCCCTTATAATTTCAGCATAGCAACGGATCTGAACCTTTACACCCGCCGTGGGTTTGCCTACAAAGGACTGAATACTACTGATGTGGTTTGGAATGCCCGACTGAGCTATGCTCCAAAAGGCGGTCATTGGTTATTCATGGTAGATGGATTCGACCTGTTGCATCAGTTAAGCAATATTACATATAGCATAAATGCTCAAGGGCGTACTGAAACCTGGACAAATGTTCTTCCTCGCTACGCACTGCTGCATATCCGGTATAAGTTTGACAAACGTCCCCAGAAAAGATAAATACGGCTAAGATTGCCGGAGGATTTTCCGGTAAGAGTTGCTACTTTTGCGGTATGAATTATCTGGAGATAGCGGGTACGGCTGTCGGCATTATTTATCTCTGGCTGGAGTATCGGGCAAGCGCCTGGCTCTGGCTGGCAAGCATAGTGATGCCTGCGATCTATATAGGTGTGTATTATGAGGCGGGACTGTATGCCGATCTTGGTATAAGTATCTATTATATTTTGGCTTCGCTTTATGGCGTGGCGTGTTGGTTGTGGGGTAAGGACGGTAATGCAAACGATTTGGTGATTACCCGCACTCCACGCAGAATATATTTGCCTCTAGCAATTATATTTTCAACAATTTTTATCGCTGTCGGTTATATTCTTAGTCGGTTTACCGACAGTACCGTGCCGTGGGCAGACGGTTTTACTACCGCTCTTAGTATCGTGGCTATGTGGATGCTCGCGCGCAAGTATGTCGAGCAGTGGATTGTGTGGATTGCAGCAGATATAGCGTGCGCCATACTTTATGCCTACAAGGGTTTGTGGTTTACCGGCGGTCTATATCTCGCATATGCGGTCATAGCGATGTTCGGTTATAAGAAATGGAAACTATTAATGGAGTGAGTGATAAATGAATTCGACAACTGATTTTAAACCGGAAGCTGTGGTGATAGATGCCGGTAGTTTCCCCCAAAATGAAAATGCTCTCAGATGGTTGGATGAGTGTGATCTGATTGTCTGCTGCGACGGTGCGGCAAACGGTTATCTCTCTAATCATAGCAAGGTATGGCGCATTGTTGGCGACTGCGATTCGCTCTCTCCGGAAATTAACGAGAGGTATCACGGCATTATCCGACGCTTTCCCGATCAGGAGACAAACGACCAGACAAAAGCTGTGTCCTATCTCGCCGGCAAAGGCATAACTAAGATAGCGATACTTGGTGCGACCGGTAAGCGTGAGGATCATACTTTGGGAAACATCAGTCTGCTGCTTTCATATCTCGGGCAGGGGATAGAGGCAAGGGCTTATACAGACTATGGGGTGTTTATTCCGGTATGCGGCACACGGAAGTTCAGCTGCACTCCCGGTGTTCAGGTATCGATTTTTAATTTTCGTGCGACCGGACTGAAATCGGATGGGCTAAAATATCCTATCAGAGATTTTGACAGTTTGTGGCAGGGGACGCTTAATGAGGCACCTACCGGTGAATTCACCATCCATGCCACCGGTTCTTATCTGGTGTTTATCAATTACTGAGGCTTATGGCATCACAAAAGTGCATTTAAGCGAGATAAATAATCGTGCACTGATGTCATCGAACCTAGAATGTTTGAACATTATAGATTTTTTACTATGCTCCTATAAATGCCGACCCGCATAATCACAGATTCCTGGGATGATTGGTGCATGAAACAAAAATCCGCAGGCAACATATTTATTGCTTGCGGATTTTTGTTTAGTGTCCGAGATGAGATTCGAACTCACACAGCCCAATGGCCACTACCCCCTCAAAGTAGCGTGTCTACCAATTCCACCACCCGGACATTGTTGTCATCTTCAACCGTCAGCGCCCAAATGATTGATTGTTTTGAGCGAAAAACGGGACTCGAACCCGCGACCCCGACCTTGGCAAGGTCGTGCTC
>CAMWYV010000172.1 GCA_947178565.1 uncultured Porphyromonadaceae bacterium
GGGTATATCCATAACCCTATAGCTCGAAGTAGTGTCGGAGAGAATAGCCCGGTCTGTATCAGACAGGGGGAAAGGATTTGATTGCGACAACTGTGGCGTTAAGAAGCTGTCGGTATTGAGATAGCGTTTGTTTACAGAGAATAGGTCGGCGAGAATGAGGAATGCGCAAGCGAGAACAGCGGGCAGAGCCTTCAGTTGCTTGCGGATATACATGAAAAGAACTATTCCGGCTGCGAGGATAAAGAGGAAGCTGCGGAGACAGTCGGCTGACACGAGTGAGTGGCGAAGCTCCTCGACCGCGTTGTAGAGCCGGGGATTCTGTAGGGAGAATACGGCAGCGCTCTCGGAATCCAGCCCCATTGCAGTAAGCTGGGAAGCGAGCATGGAGTCGATGGCCCGGTCGTTGTCGGTAATTGCGCTCCCGAAAATTCCCGGGAAGAGAAAGCCGAGAAGACAGATGCCTGCCGAGATACCGAAACACCAGAGAAGCGGCTTGCGGAACTGCTGCCATTTCTCCTTTGCGGTAACCATTTTCTGAATAGCCATAGCAGCGAGAAGCGGCATTGTGAATTCCGCGATAACAAGAATGCTCTCTACCGTGCGGAATTTACTGTACATCGGCATATAATCAATCATCATATCGGTAAGCCACATACAGTTGCGCCCGAGAGCAAGGAGAAGAGAGAAAACGGTGAGGACAATGAGCGCCCATTTGACAGGTCCTTTGACAATGACACAGCCGAGAAGGAAGAGGGCGAATACAATCGCTCCCACATATACGGGTCCGTTCGTTCCCTCGGGCTCACCGAAATACTGACTCATATACTCCAGATAGCGAGCTTCCTGAGGAGAAAGCTGCGACTGATTTACCATTTCCTGCGCCCCGGGAAGGGATGAGAGAGACAGCTGACGGTTCTCACCTTTCTCAGGCTTGTTTGTGGCTCCGCCTTTGACATTAGGAATCAGTAGCGTGAATGATTCGGATGTGCCGTAACTGTATTGTGTAATATAGTCGCGGTCGAGTCCTGCCGTAGTAGAGCCCAGGTCGCGGTTTAGCTCGCTGTGACCGCCACGCATGGTATATTTGGAATACTCGTAGGTACTATAGAGCGACGGAAGGTTAGCCACCACGCCGAGTGCTCCGGATGCGGAGAGTATTACAGTCGCAATAGCCCATTTGCCTAGAGAATGATTTCTGAACGCCTTGACAAGGTAAGCAATCGCGAATCCGGCGATGACGAAGAGAAAATAGTAGGTCATCTGCACATGGTTGCTGCTGATCTGGAGCATGGAGAAGAGAGCGGCGAGTGCGGCGCCGGACAGATAGTGTCCGCGATAACACAGAATCACCCCGGCAATTGTCGGGGGAATATAAGCGAGGGTTATAAATTTCCAGAGATGACCCGCGCCTATGATAATGATAAAATAGGAGGAGAATCCGTAGGCAATCGCACCGAGCAGAGCCACATACCAGCGCATCTTCATCGCCATGAGCAGAATGAAGAAGCCGAGCATCATCATCGCGAGAAGATTCGCCGGCTCCGGTAGCCCGAGACCCATCACTTTGTTCAGCCAGGTGAAGAGTGAGTCGGAGGGGTATGAGGGAGAAATCTGGAATGTAGGCATTCCGGAGAATAGGGAGTTGGTCCAGCGGGTTGTCTCACCGGTAGTTTCATAAAAAATCTTCGCTTCTTGCCCAATCGCCGCGCCCTGCTGCATATCATGCTGACGCAACTGATTACCCTGGGCGGCATCAGGGTAGAAGTATATGAACGAGATTATCGCGATTGCGACTATCGAAATAATTCCGCCTATAAAGCGGGGTGAAGAGATGATCCGTTTTAATTTTTCCATGCCGGTGTGATTGAGTTGACTCAGGGTTTTAATGACCATTCAAAGCCGTCTTTGGTATCTTTGACATCGCAGCCCGCCTGATTGAGACGGTCGCGAATGAGGTCGCTGGTCGCCCAGTTTTTCTCTGCTTTCGCTTTAGCGCGGATTTCAAGGAGAAGATCAACCGCCTGCTCATACGGTTTTGTGGCAGTTCCGGGCGCATCCGCAGCGGCAGTATCCGGCATGATGCCAAGGAGGTCGAAAAGGAATGTTTCAAACAATGCTTTGAGGGCATCTATATCATCCTGAGTGGCTTTGAGAGTGCCGTCGTTGATTTTGTTGATGATAGATGCAGCCTCGAATAGGTTGGCAATGACGACAGGAGTGTTAAGATCATCATCCATCGCCTCGTAGCACTTTGCGGTAAGCGTGGCGATATCTACTTCGGAAGTTCCTGACGGTTTGAGCGCGGCGATACGGCGGTATGCCTCAAGAAGTCTCTGAAGGGCTTTTTCAGCTCCCTTGAGCGCTTCGTTGCTGAAATCGACCGTCCCGCGATAATGCGCCTGCAAAATAAAGAAACGCACTGTCATAGGCGAATATGCCTGTTCAAGCAGCGGATGAGAGCCTGTGAAGAACTCGTCAAGGGTAATGAAGTTGCCGAGAGATTTACCCATCTTCTGTCCGTTGATGGTAATCATGTTGTTGTGCATCCAGTAGCGCACGGCGTCATGACCGTTATGCGCCACCGACTGGGCTATCTCGCATTCATGGTGCGGGAATTTCAGATCCATTCCGCCTCCGTGAATATCAAAGGTCTCGCCAAGATATTTTTCGCCCATCACAGAGCATTCGAGATGCCAGCCGGGGAAACCCTCGCTCCAGGGGCTTGGCCAGTGCATGATGTGCTCGGGAGCAGCTTTTTTCCATAGAGCGAAGTCCGCCGGATTCCGCTTCTCGCTCTGACCGTCAAGGACGCGTGTAGTTGCAAGGAGTTCGTCAATGTTCCTACCCGACAACTTTCCATAGTGATTGTCGCGGTTATATTTGTTCACGTCAAAATATACCGAGCCCTCACTCTCATAGGCATAGCCGGATTCAAGAATCTTCTTGATGTATTCAATCTGCTCGATGATGTGACCGGATGCGTGCGGCTCAATTGATGGCGGAAGCACGTTCAGCTTCTCCATCGCCTTATGGTAACGGTTGAGATAATACTGCACAACCTCCATTGGCTCAAGCTGTTCCAATCGCGCCTTCTTCGCTATCTTATCCTCGCCTTCATCAGCATCGTGCTCCAGATGCCCCACATCGGTGATATTTCTCACATATCTTACCGAATAACCGAGGTGACGCAGGTAACGGTAAAGTATATCGAAAGTGATGGCGGGGCGGGCATGACCGAGATGACCGTCACCATACACCGTGGGACCACACACATACATTCCAACCTTTCCGGGATTAATAGGTGTGAACGTCTCTTTGTTTCGGGAGAGGGAATTATAGATGGTGAGATTGTTTGGTTTCATAGCGCGAGATTTTAATTTAATCGTTGAAACTTGAGGATTGATACTGATTAAGCGTTTCCACCGCCCATAAAAGGATTGGGTATTTCGTTTTTCTTTGCTCCAATCGGTTCGGTATGGGTTATCTCACCGAAAACCGCTTCATATTTGCGAATGTTGTCAGAGAGCGCATAGAGAAGGTTCTTCGCGTTTTCTGGAGTCATAATCACCCTGCTCTGCACCTTAGCCTGAGGCATATTGGGCGCCACAGTGATAAAATCAAGAAAGAACTCCCCTGCACCGTGATTAATAACGGCGAGATTTGAGTAGAGTCCGGAGGCAATATCCGGACTCAGTTCTATTTTCAGTTCCTGTTGTTTACTCATTGTTTTACCGGGAATGTGTACTCACTGCTGCCGTTTGAGCTATTAGCCACAAGCTTGACATTCTTTATATTCGTGAGATTGAGCACGCTGGAAAGATCGAAAGATGCGAAGTATTGGGTTTCAACGGCGTCAAGAGC
>CAMWYV010000173.1 GCA_947178565.1 uncultured Porphyromonadaceae bacterium
CACTTACACCTGCATTACCGATAATCGGATTGAATATCTTATCCTTCGGAAGGAACAGGTTGAAGAACTTGACGAAAAGCACGCCGCTTGAGCTTGCGATAATAAATGCCATGAAACCGAGAGCGAAAATTCCGATGGTTTCTGCGGTGAGGAACTGTGATGCCTGGGTTGATGCACCAACAGTCATACCGAGAAGAATCGTTACAATGTCGGTGAGGGCGTTAGATGCAGTTTTGGCAAGACGGGTCGTGACACCACACTCGCGAAGGAGGTTGCCGAAGAATAGCATACCAAGAAGAGGAATACCGCTCGGCACAACGAAGCAAGTGAGAAGGAGTCCGATAATCGGGAAGATTATTTTTTCGTTCTGTGACACCGCACGAGCAGGTTTCATCTTGATTAGCCGCTCTTTTTTGGTAGTGAACAGGCGCATGATAGGCGGCTGAATCACCGGCACTAGTGCCATATAGGAGTATGCGGAAACCGCAATGGCTCCCATGAGGTTTGGAGCGAGTTTTGATGAAAGGAAGATTGCGGTAGGACCATCGGCACCTCCGATAATGGCAATCGCACCCGCCTGATCAGGCTCAAAGCCGAGAAGGAGGGCAACCATATATGCGCCGAAAATACCGAACTGGGCAGCCGCGCCAATAAGCATCAGTTTGGGATTGGCAATCAATGCCGAGAAGTCAGTCATTGCACCGATGCCAAGGAAGATGAGTGGAGGATACCAGCCTGCACTCACGCCATTATAAAGAATGTTGAGCACTGAACCTTCCTCATAAATACCTATTTCCAGACCAGCTTCGGTGTTGAAGGGGATATTGCCGATGAGCATACCGAAACCGATAGGCACGAGAAGCATAGGCTCAAAATCCTTCTTGATGGCTAGCCATATAAAGAATAGACCTACAGCGAGCATCACGAAATGCTCCCATGTGGCGTTGTAAAAACCTGTAGATGCCAGAAATCCCTCAGGTTTGATATGAAAAATTCTGTCATATCGTAATAGTCTTAGGGTTGGACATTACTTAAGGGTGATAATCGGTGCACCTTCAAGAAGAGCGTCACCGGTATTAGCATTGATCGCCTCGACAACACCGTCACGACCTGCATGTATGGCATTCTCCATTTTCATTGCTTCGAGAATTGCCACTGTATCAGATGCTTTTACTGAGTCACCCACCTTAACAGAGATTGAGAGTACTGTGCCGGGAAGGGGAGCCTTGACCTGATAACCGCCGGTTGCTGTGGCAGCGGGAGTATTGATTACTTTTGCGCCGGTTTCTGTGCGGGGAGCTGCAGAAGGGCGGGGAGCGTTAACAACAGTTACAGGTTTCTTGTCATTGTCCAGCTCTACTTTGTAAGGTATGCCGTTGACCTCAACCTGAGCCACATTGTTGTCGATATCTCCGACAGACACTTTGTAAGTGTTGCCATTGATTTTATACTTATATTCTTTCATTTGATTGGTCTTTAATACATTAAGGTTGAAAAAGATAGTTTATCGGCGTGGAACCTCACGCAGGCTGTAGATCTTGGAGCTCCAGGGAGAATATGCCTTCTTCACTTTGTTGATAGTGAGAATGGTATTTTCCTGGTCATGAGCGTCCAGATGTTCGTGTAACGCCATTGCAATAGCAGCGATTTCCTCGCCTGAATCATGGTCCGGATGCTCTGAAGAGGGAATTTCGCGAAGCGAAGCACCCTGAGCCTTAGCCTTGTTGCGTTTTGAAATTCGTTCACCGATTTTACTGATCACATAGAAGCATACGCACAGGAGCAAGAGAGCGGAGAATACGATGCACATAGCCATAATTGTCATGGCGAATCCGTTTTTGTCCTGAGTCTTGAATGTTTCAACCTTTGTGTTCGAGTCAGTGATGATATTATTGCTGCTCGGAGTGATATAGGAAATATCGGTGAGGTTGTCGCGCACTTCCCAGGTTTTTGCTGGATCAACTTCATTGTCTTTACCATCCACCGCTCTTGCATAAGAAGTATTGGCAAGGAGCGAGGCAGGCACGGTGATAGAGTCGATCACATTCATTGCACTGGCGTCAAACACACCTATCCAGTTGTCTTTGCCAGGGGTGAGAGTGAAGCTGGTGTGGAATGTGCCGCGGGTGGGAAGTCCGTCTGCCCAGAAAATAACGTGCTGACGTTTGGGCATCTTGGTGTTCACGTCACCGAGGGGCACCGCATACATCATCTTTTTGCGCTCCTGTGCATCCTGCACGTTAAGAACGTCTTTATTATTGGTGATATATACGCTTGATATTTCCAAGGGAGCGAAGCTGGAGTTGAATAACTCAATCCAGCCTGATCTGCAGCCGTAGTCGTCAACTACACTGCTGTCGTTCTGCACCATGATTTCGTTGATGCGCAGTGCTCCGCGGGTCTGAGCCGGAGCGGATACAGCACATGCGACCATCATTAGCAGAAGAGCGGATAGTTTCTTTTTCATAATCCGGTTCTCTTGTGTTCTCTAATAATTGGAATTAATTACAGAGGAATGTTACCGTGTTTCTTTGCAGGATTGGTAACCTTCTTGGTAGCAAGCTGCTGGAGAGCGCGGATGATACGGAAACGGGTATTTCTCGGTTCAATAACATCATCGATGTAGCCGTAGCGTGCTGCATTGTAGGGGTTGCAGAAGAGTTTGTTGTATTCCTCTTCTTTTTCTTTAAGCACCGCTGCGGGATTTTCAGCTTCTTTAGCTTCACGGGCATAAAGCACTTCAACCGCGCCGGCACCACCCCTAACAGCGATTTCGGCTGTAGGCCATGCATAGTTCATATCGCCACGGAGCTGTTTGCAGCTCATCACGATATGGCTGCCGCCGTAGCTCTTGCGAAGGGTGACGGTTACTTTGGGCACGGTTGCTTCACCATAAGCATAAAGCAGTTTAGCGCCATGCAGAATAACACCATTGTATTCCTGACCTGTGCCGGGGAGGAATCCGGGTACATCAACAAGAGTTACCAAAGGAATATTGAATGCATCGCAGAAGCGAACGAACCGCGCAGCTTTGCGGCTTGCGTTGCTGTCAAGCACACCGGCAAGGAATTTTGGCTGGTTAGCCACGATGCCTACAGACTGACCGTTGAAGCGGGCGAAACCGATAATGATATTCTTAGCGTAATCGCGCTGAACTTCAAGGAATTCACCATTGTCGATAATTGCGCCGATCACCTCATACATATCATAAGGACGTGTAGCCGAGTCCGGGATGATTTCGTTGAGGCTGTCTTCAAGACGATCAATCGGATCGGTGCAAGGCATCAACGGGGGCTCCTCAAGGTTGTTCTGAGGAATGTAGCTGAAGAGTTTACGGATAATTTTGAGAGTCTCTTCGCCATCAGCTGCTGCAAAGTGAGCAACACCGCTCTTGCTTGAATGTACTTCAGCGCCGCCGAGCTGATCCTGAGTGACATCTTCACCTGTAACTGTCTTTACGACCTTCGGACCGGTGAGGAACATATAAGATATGCCTTTGGTCATGATGGTGAAGTCGGTGAGAGCAGGGGAGTAAACAGCACCGCCTGCACAGGGACCGAGAATACCTGAAATCTGAGGAATAACACCGGACGCAAGAATATTGCGCTGGAAAATCTCAGAATAACCGGCAAGGGCATTGATGCCTTCCTGAATACGCGCGCCACCTGAGTCATTGAGACCGATAACGGGGGCACCCATCTTCATAGCCATATCCATGATTTTGCAAATCTTCTGAGCCATTGTTTCGCTGAGTGAACCGCCGAACACGGTGAAATCCTGGGCGAAAACATATACGAGACGACCGTCAATAGTACCGTAGCCGGTAACAACGCCGTCACCGAGGTAACTT
>CAMWYV010000174.1 GCA_947178565.1 uncultured Porphyromonadaceae bacterium
CACTATGAGCCGACGCTCTCTTGGCCGCATCAATCATAAGGAGAAGCTCCATCAGATTGTCGGAATTAGGAAAAGTTGACTGCACCAGATAAACTTCACAACCACGAATGGGTTCTTCAAACGAAACCTCAAATTCTCCATCGGCAAAATGCTGAATATTCATCTGACCGAGTTCCATACCGAGGTTCTTGCAAATTTCTTCTCCCATATAGCGTGACTTCGTGCCCGCAAAAATCTTGATGGGATGATTCACTGAGTTCATAAAAAACTACTTTTATGTGTTATTTTTCTGCAAATTTATCTAAAAAAATCCGGTGTAGATATTACACGTCCCCATTTTTTTCTTTGACTGGAGAAATATTTTTGTGCTTCACTTTCCAAATCGCCGCTCCCCATGGCTCTACAGAGACCTCAAACGGATGAGAATCAGCTATATGCTTTACCGCCTTACTGTTTGTGAGAAGCTCGGTCATTTTCGCTTTACCCTGAGGTATCTGCAGCACCTCAAAAGCGTGCTGCGGAAGGTTGATTTTAAGGTCACCGGCATCATCGCTAAAATTTACCGCAATGATAATCGTTTCATCCCCCAGACTCCTCATAAACACATACTGCCGGTGAGGATTCAGGGTCGGGTTTTCATAGTTGACATACATAAGGTCGAAGAAACGTCCGTTGGCAAAAGCTTTCTCCGAATTGCAGAGATTGAGAATACGCACGTACTTGCCACGCAGCCATTTCTGCCGGTCTGTCAGATTATCTTCAGACGGAGAGCCGTTATTAAGCCAGTTTCTAAGGCTTTCAATGCTCCAATAGTCATAAATTGTCGTTCTGCCGTCGTGTCCGCTATAGCCTTCCGCATCTGTTGCGGATTCTCCAAGTTCCTGTCCCATATATATCATCATAGCTCCTGAACCAATCATTGAGCTTACAACAAGAGAGGGTATTACTTTTTCAGCTGCTCCTGCATAGAACTGAGAGCCAAATCTCTGCTCATCGTGATTCTCGAGGAAATTGAGCATATTATCACCGATACCCTCAACCGTTTGCCAGCACCCTGTCAACTGAGCCGCAGAATAATTGGCTGTTTGAATACCTCTAAGTGTATCATACAGATTCACCTTGTCATACAGGTAGTCGAACCCGCCGGTGTGTATGAAATTCCGGTAAATACCGGTATCATACAGCTCGGCAATAAAAATAACGTGGGGATTATGCTGTTTCACTGCTCCGATAGCCCAATGCCAAAACTCAATCGGCACCATGTGCGCCATATCACATCTGAAACCATCCACACCTTTGGATACCCAATACAGAAGAATATCCAACATCTTATACCAGGTATCAGGTATCGGACTAAAATGATGACTCCAATTAGCGTAATCCACTCCATAATTGAGCTTCACCGTATCATACCAATCACACTGACCGGGAAAAGCCGTGAAGCAATCATTACCTGTGGCTTTAGCGGGAAATTCAACGTAAGCATCTTTTCCAGCGCCCATATCAACAGAAGGGGCGAAAAGCTGCCGGGTAATATAGTAGAAATTATTATTCGGACTGAATCCGAGACCATTATCATCCTTAGACCCGAAATCCTCAACTTCTGCCGGAGCGGCATCGGAATGATACTGACGCGCCACATGATTAGGCACAAAATCAATAATCACTTTCATGCCCGCATCATGGGTACGAGCCACAAGGTTTTCAAACTCCTTTATCCTGTCCGGAACATTTTCCGCTATATCCGGGTCAATATCGTAATAATCCTTTATCGCGTAAGGAGATCCGGCAAGACCTTTAACCACATGAGGATTATCTTTAGGAATTCCATATCGGGTATAATCACTGCAGTGGGCATGTTCAAGCACTCCGGTGTACCAAACATGGGTCACTCCAAGTTCCTTGATTGACTTCAGAATTTCGCAATTGATATCGTTCAGTTTACCTGACCCGTTTTGTAATATCGAGCCACCGTGTACACATTCAACGGTATAATTAGTAAATAATCTCGGTATAAGTTGATATATGATTGGTTTCTGATCCATATTATTTTGATTCTGATTGTTTAGCTTCTTCTTTTTTTTGATTTTCTCCATGGACTGCATGACGCTTGAATCCATTTTCCTCTAAAAATTTCATGGTATCACGGTATCCACTCTCAAACACCTTTTCTATTTCCTTGAGATTAAACACCTTGTATCGTGCAATTTCTTCATTTCGGATAACTATATCACACATTTCCATATCCGGAATGACATTTGTCTTAGCCATCAATTCATAAGAACGCATGGCAATATCCACAATTCCGTTTCCCACTACGGTCTTTAACAGCGGAGAACAATTGATTCCGATGAGATATTTGCATCTGTTTCGAATTGACCAGGCTGGCAAATTATGAAGCACTCCACCGTCAACATACCTTACACCATCTATTTTCTGCGGTTTAAATACTATGGGAATGCTACATGATGCCGCGACTCTTTCGGGAAGGGGACCCTTTTCAAATATGACTTTGGTACCTTCATCAAGATTGGTCGCCCCTATCACTACAGGAACAGGCAGGTCTTCGAGGTTTGGATAGGGAATGTGTTTGCGTAAAAAGTTCTTGAACTTATCAAGGCGGAATAATCCTCCCTTGGGCATGGAAAACTCACAGAAATCTGAAAAACGGCTATCATGAAACAACTCAACCATTTTTTCAGGTTCAATGCCGGCACTATACATCACCGCAGCAACCGATCCCGCACTCACACCAGCTATAATATCCGGTTGAATTCCAACTTCTTTAAGCGCTTTTATAGCACCTGCATGAGCGAAACCTCTTGCTCCTCCTCCACTGAGAACGAGACCGGTACGATACTCGGGACCAGAAAACCCGAGCAGATCCCTCACCATTTTTAATTTACCTGCCATCTATATAAGTATCAGAACTGGATGACAAAAGTAATAAAAAATCGTTATTTTTGCGTCAGATAACTGATGAGACTAACAACTCAAACCATTAGTCCGCGTCATATGTTATTATTCGCATGAGCAACGAAACTACAGACAACCGGGAAACATCCTCACGCTTTCAAGCTATCAAGCAACGGGTTATTGACCTATACACATACTGTACAACAGGTGTGTGGAGAGATCCGCGACGCACCTGGAAAGTTGAAGCCGTGAAGATTATCAATATATCAGTTCGCAGTTTTCTTGACCGCGACCTCCAGTCACAGGCTTGTGCAATGACTTTCCGCACACTGCTTGCGCTTGTACCGGCTCTTGCCCTGCTGCTTGCCATCGGCAGAGGATTCGGCTTTCAGGAGCTGCTTCAGAATCAGCTGTATTCTTATCTTCCTTCACAGCACGTAGCCCTTACGGCTGCCTTTAAATTTGTTGATTCATATCTTAATCAGGCATCCGAGGGTATTTTTGTAGGAGTCGGCATAGTTTTCTTACTATGGACTTTGATAAGCCTGCTGATGAGCGTTGAAGATTCGTTCAATACGGTATGGAATGTCCCGGGGCGCTCTATCATGCGTAAAGTGACAGATTACATCTCAATCCTACTCGTGCTTCCGGTGCTTATGATATGCAGCGCTGGACTGACCTTGCTCATGTCCACTACCCTGCAACATATAATTCATATAAACTTTTTGCGTCCTGCAATCGACTGGGTACTTGATTTAGGTAGTCTCATATTCACCGCGCTGTTTTTTTGCGGTGCATATATGCTGATTCCTAACACCAAAGTCAAATTTATAAATGCATTCATAGTTGGCTTCGCGGTTGCGATAGCATTTCAAATACTGCAATGGCTGTTTGTAACAGGACAGATGTATGTGAC
>CAMWYV010000175.1 GCA_947178565.1 uncultured Porphyromonadaceae bacterium
AGGATATACTGCCGATGACACAAGAGAATACGCCGAATATCTTAAAGATGTGCTTGAAGCTTCAACAGGTATGACCTTTCAAATCAAAAAAGGGAATGCTACCATT
Organism: uncultured Porphyromonadaceae bacterium; assembly: GCA_947178565.1. Lineage (GTDB taxonomy): Bacteria > Bacteroidota > Bacteroidia > Bacteroidales > Muribaculaceae > Paramuribaculum. The sequence continues at coordinate 107 of CAMWYV010000175.1, forward strand.
ACCCTATGCATTAATCCCGACGAGGTCAAAAAAGCTGAGGGTTACACCCTGAACGTAACCCAAAAAGCAGTAACTGTGACCGGTGCTGATGCTGCCGGTATTTTCTATGGCATACAGTCGTTTCTGCAACTCCTCCCCCCGGAGATATATTCAGCTCACTCCGTAAAGGGTGTGGAATGGACAGCTCCGTGCGTGAGCATTACCGATGCACCTGAGCGTCCTTGGCGTGGCATGATGCTAGATGTGGCAAGATATTTCCACGACAAGGACTATGTGAAGCATTTCATAGATATGATGTCGATGTATAAGCTAAACAAGCTTCAGTTTCATCTCATTGACGATTCCGGATGGAGACTTGAGAGCAAAAAGTATCCGCGCCTCACTGCGGTTGGCGCATATGCCGGTCCCGAGCACAACAAACTCGGAGGGTACTATACTCAGGAAGATATCAAAGAAATAATTGAATACGGACGACTCCGTAATGTAGAAATCATTCCGGAAATTGAATTCCCTGCCCATATTCTTTCGGCAATCGTAGCTTACCCTGAGTTATCCTGCACAGGTTTACAGCACGAGCTGCCGCGTCAGCATTTCATCAGCCGCGACCTGCTATGCGTGGGCAAAGAGGGTTCTATGCAGTTCCTTAAAGATATTCTTGACGAGACCGTTGAACTTTTCCCGTCAGAATATATAAACATAGGTGGGGACGAGGCGGTTTATACCCGTTGGGAAGAGTGTCCCGACTGTCAGGCACTTATGAAAAAAGAGGGGCTTACCAAAGCTTCTGAACTCCAGGGATGGCTCACCAATGAGGTTGCCAAGATGATGGCGAAGAAAAATCGCACGGTGATAGGCTGGGAAGAGATTATCACCCGTGGAGAAGTGGAGACTCCTGTTGTTGCTCTAATTTGGCACAATGTCACCGACTCGACTCTCGCCACAAAAGGAGGACACAAGGCTATACTTACCCCCGCCACACACATGTATCTTGATTTCCCGGAGTCATCTACTCCCGGCGAAATAAAGGCTGCAACCTGGATGCCTCCGATCTCACTTGAAAAGTGCTATTCAATGCCGGTGAACGACTACAGTGATTCATCTACCGTTCTTGGTGTACAGGGCTGCCTTTGGAGTGACCAGTTTATTCACGGCACTGTACTGCAGGAGTTGCCGCAACTAAATGAAAACCGATCGGAAAACTATATAGACTATCTGACATTCCCTCGCCTTATGGCTGTTGCCGAAGTGGCATGGGATAAGGAGAGCAACAGGGATTTCCACTCATTTAAAAATCGCCTGTCAGACCATTACGCCAAGATGGATAACAAAGGGGCTGTTTACCGCATTCCGGAACCTGAGATTACATCGATGACCGAATCACCCGAGGGTGTGACCTTTACCTTAACCCCCTCAGTACCAGCCTCACAAATACGCTACACTACGGACGGCACCTACCCTACCGTACATTCAAAGCTATATGATGGCACTCCTGTTACCACAGCATCAAAGCAGGAGTTCCACGCAATTACCGTTGTAGATGGAAAGAGGGTTTCTCTTCCGATATATTTTGCTCCTGACTACTCTGCATACAAACAGTATGGCCGTCTCGTAACAGAGTGGAATCCATTACAGATTCAGCCCAAACAGGCAAAATGGAATATTGACGCTACCGGTAAGATTGCAGGAAATGGCACTTATGAAATAACTTTCATCCCTTTGAATGGAGATGCTATTATTCATCTAGGCTCCCTCGCGATATACAAGCAGAATGAAAAGGTGGTAGAAGTAAACGGAGAAAACACTCTCACTACAAATCCGGTGCAATATACCTTCAGCATCGACTCTTTTGAGGCTGGCACACCCTTTACCATTGTTATTGACCAGTGGGGCGAGAATGCCACTGACTCTCACGGACTCATTTTTATTCGCATGATTGACTGACAATGAACTACATTGATAAATTACATACCTTTTTTAAAGAACTGAAAGAAAACAACAACCGTGTGTGGTTTGCAGCGCATAAGTTGCAATACGAAGAGCTGCGCGCGCTGTGGCTGGAAGATATTGACCGTATGATTGCGGCGATGACTGCATGGGAACCGTCACTTGCAGGGCAAACTGCTAAGAGCTGCGCATATCGTATTTACCGCGATACACGCTTCAGCCCCGACAAAACACCTTTCAAACTATATTTTTCTGCTGCTGTATCACCCTGGGGAAGAAAGACCCATCGCGCCGGATACTATATAGAAACCGGCATAAGAGGAGGCTATGACGAAGGTCTGTATGCGGGCATCTGGTGTCCCGAACCACCAGTATTGAAAAAACTGCGCCATGCAATTGTTGACAACATCGAAGAGTTCATGGATATTATCAATAACCCGGAATTGAAAAAGAATTTTCCTGTTTGGGTTGGTGACACCCTCAAGACTATTCCCAAGGGATGGGAAAAAGACCACCCTTGCGCAGAATTTCTCCGCCGGAAGGACTATGGAAGATTCTCGCCTTGCGATACTAAGTTTTACCGTAACAATGACTGGCCGGTTGTTGCCGCTGAAAAATTCCGAACTGTTAAACCGCTCGTTGATTTCCTGAATTATTCTATCGACGAATAAGCTACCCAATATATTCCTATGGCAAAGAAAATTGTCGAAACACCTCTGATGAAACAATACTTTGAAATGAAGCAGAAGCATCCCGATGCTGTGCTTCTTTTCCGCGTCGGAGACTTCTACGAAACTTTCAGCGAGGATGCCATCACCGCGTCGGAGATTCTCGGCATAACTCTTACCAAGAGAGCAAACGGATATGCCGCCACAGTGGAACTCGCCGGATTTCCTCATCATGCGTTAGACACGTACCTACCCAAACTTGTACGCGCCGGCAAACGAGTTGCTATCTGCGAACAACTTGAGGATCCCAAACTCACCAAAAAGCTGGTGAAACGTGGCATCACGGAGCTTGTGACGCCTGGCGTCAGCATAAATGATAATATTCTTGACCATAAGCAGAATAACTTCCTTGCCGCCGTACATATAGGAACCGGTCCGGTTGGTGTGGCATTTCTTGACATATCTACCGGAGAGTTTCTTACCGCCGAAGGCAAACCCGACTATATAGAAAAACTTCTCGTGAACTTTGCACCGAAAGAGGTAGTGGTTGAAAATGACCGCAGGAAAAAATTTGACGAGTTGTTTTACAACTATAAATGTCTGGTATCGGGACTGGATGACTGGATTTTCACAATTGAAGCGGCTACTGACCGGCTACTGAAGCAGTTTGAGACAGGCACTCTCAAAGGATTCGGCATAAATAATATGCCGGCTGCAGTAATTGCTGCAGGTGCCATTCTTCATTATCTTGATATCACCCAGCATACTCAGATAGGACACATATCCGCACTCGCAAGAATTGAAGAGGATAGATTTGTGCGCCTTGACAAATTTACCGTTCGCAATTTGGAACTTGTGGAAAGCATGGGCGGAGAGGGTAAAAGTCTGATTGACGTGATTGACCGCACCATAAGCCCTATGGGTGCGCGAATGTTGAGAAGATGGGTACTTTTCCCGCTCAAAGATGCCGATGAAATAAACAAGCGCCTGGATGTGGTGGAATATTTTTTCCGCAAACCGGATGAAAGAGAGGAACTCAAAAGCTGGCTCGAACAGATAGGAGATATGGAGAGACTCGTATCAAAAATAGGTGTGGGGAGA
>CAMWYV010000176.1 GCA_947178565.1 uncultured Porphyromonadaceae bacterium
GGGGTAGATAACCTACCCATTCTCTTCATGCGTGAAGAGTTTGTCGGATTCATCCAGATGGAAATTGCGTGCGAGAAGCGCAATGAATTTTGAAATCTGTGCTACCGCTTCTTGTGTTGCCGGAGTTATATCTTTGTGAGCCAGACGCATGAGTAGCATGCCATATAGAGCATTGAAACATGTTTCTATCTCACCAACCTTATTATCACCCGCTTTGCTGCGGAGTTCCACAATATATGGGAGTGTTTTGTAAAATTCGGCGGTATAATCGGGAAATCGCGGATCTTTGAGAAGTGCCTGATGCAGCTCTACAAGCTGGACTATTATGTTTTTGTTGAGCTGGAGATGTCCGCTTTGCTGTACATCTTCACGGCGCATCATATCTATGAGCGACTCATACCACTCGGTCATCTCCTTCCGCTGCTCGGGAGTGAGATCGAGGTATTTGTCGATTATAGATTTTTCGATTTTTGATATATCAAGATCATTAGCACGTATAATATCTTCTATCTGCCACATATACAATAGATATTCGGCTATATTCTCTTTTCTTTTCTGTGAAGCGGTAATCATATCGTTCAATCATTTTTAATTGTGTTGGCAAGAGCTTCCGCGCATCTGATTCCGTCAACGGCAGCCGAAACAATGCCTCCTGCATAGCCCGCACCCTCTCCACAAGGATATAATCCGGGATGGCTGGGCGACTGAAGAGTCTCATCTTCCCTTACTACTCTTACCGGGGCTGATGTTCTTGTTTCACAGCCAATGACAGTAGCGTCAGGAGTGAGAAAACCTCTGTTCTTACGTCCGAAATCCTCAAATCCTTTTCTGAGTCTGGAAGCGACTCCTTCGGGGAGTAGCTTGTCAATTCTCGCCGGATGTATTCCCGGAGCGTATGAGGTGTGGGGTAAGGAGTCCGATGGTTTGGCGCTTACAAAATCAGTCATTCTTTGCGCCGGAGCATTCTGACTTCCGTCTCCTTCATCAAAAAACGCGTGCTCTATTTTCTCTTGAAAACGCATAACTTTGAGTGAAGGTTCTCCGGGAGTGTCTTCAACATCTTCAGGAAGGACTTCAACCACCATACCAGAGTTAGCCCATCTGGTACCACGGTTTGAAGGTGACATACCGTCGACTACAATCTGTCCCGGCTCACTTGCTGCCGGAATTATGAATCCGCCGGGACACATACAGAATGAATATACCGCTCTACCATCTACTCTGGTTAGCATAGTGTATTCGGCTGGAGGAAGGTACTTCCCTCTTCCTGAGGGATTATGGTAGCGAATGGTGTCTATCAGTCGCTGAGGATGCTCAAGACGCACACCAACGGCGATGCCTTTAGGTTCAATCTTGACCTTACGGCTCGTTAAACTACTATATACGTCTCTGGCGCTGTGACCTGTGGCAAGAATTACCGGACCAAGGAATTTGCCCGCGGTAGTTTCAACTCCCACAACTCTACCGTTATCTACCAGTAAATCTGTCATTTTAGTGGAAAACAGTACCTCGCCTCCACATTTCTCAATAGTTTTGCGTATGGATTTTATTACTTCAGGTAATTTGTCGGTGCCGATGTGCGGATGGGCATCAATTAATATACTTTCATCTGCCCCATGCTGACACAGAATATTGAGGACGGTTGATATAGAACCGCGTTTTTTGCTGCGTGTATATAGCTTGCCATCGGAGTACGCTCCGGCACCCCCTTCGCCAAAGCAATAGTTTGAATCAGTATCAACCTTTCCTTCCCTGGCTATCTGAGCCATATCTTTGCGTCGGTCGTCAACATTTTTTCCTCGTTCAATCACAATCGGGCGAATGCCGAGCTGAATCAGACGCAATGCGGCGAAGAGTCCGGCAGGACCTGCACCTACAACTATTGCCTGAGGTGCTGAAGCCGGTAGAGGGGAGAAGTGTTCGGGAATGCATAGGGAAGTGTCTTCCGGTTTCTCATCAATATATACCCTCACTCCTAGTTCTATCGCTACTCTTCGCTGGCGCGCATCTATCGAGCGGCGTGTAATCACAAGATCAGCAATGCGGTTGGCATCTATGCCGAGTTTACTGCTCGCCATCTCTATGAGCCGGAGATGGGATGCGGCAACAGCCGGATCGACTCGTAGCTGAATATCTTCTATCATTAGTTAGTCTCGATTAGGATTGATTACCATCGCTTTCAGCAGCTTTTGGAGCATTGTGTTGGTGCTTGCGCGCCTGATATATAAGGGTGCCTACGGCAAAAAGGAATGCAATAATATCGCTTGCTGACATACTTGCCCACACACCGTCCACGCCGAAATATCTGGGAATGATGATGAGGAAAGGTATCAGGAATATTAGCTGACGGGTAAGTGACAGGAATATGGAAATTTTTGGTTTGCCGACACTTTGAAAGAAATTCTGAATTACAATCTGGCAGCCAACAACAGGGTAACACACGAAATATATACGGAAACCACGTCGTGCAATATCTATAAGGGAGGTATCGGTTGTGAACAGGCTGCTTACAGTATTTGGCATCAGTTCTGTAATTATCCAGCCAATTGTGGTGATTCCAACCCCGAGGGCTATGCCTATTTTGAGGGTCCGCATCACGCGATCCCACTGTCCTGCACCATAGTTGAATCCGAGTATAGGCTGCATACCCTGAGTGACACCAAACACAATCATTACAAAAAACATGGTGGTGCGGTTTAGGATACCGTATGCCCCCACACATAGATTTCCGGCTTCTGCACCGTAGTCAAGAAGTGCTTTATTGATGAAAATCACCACGATACAGGCGCACACATTCATAAGAAACGGTGATAGACCTATGGCATATATGCGTTTGATGATAGAGCCGGTGAGCCATTTGCAGTCAAGGCGGAAGTGAACGAAGCTTTTTTTGGATATGAAGTGACTTAGCACCCAGATAAAAGCTACTGTCTGTCCGCAGATAGTGGCAAACGCAGCCCCTCTGATTCCCCAACCGAGAGTGAATATGAAAATAGGAGCGAGAACCACGTTGGCACCCACGGAAAGGAGCGCTGAAATCATGGCCTTTTTCGGATAACCGGTTGCTCGCATGAGGTTGTTCAGACCTATGAATACATAAGAGATAGGAGTGCCAAGCAGAATAATCTGCATGAATTCCCGCGCGTATCCGATAGTTTCTGCCGTTGCACCGAAGAAAAAGAGAATGTCATCAAGAAAAATGAAGGTGAGTCCTCCAAACACTATCGAATGAATAAGGCAGAGGGTAAGGACGTTGTTTACAACATCAGTGGCACGCGACAGGTTTTTCTGACCCAGGAAAATGGATGAGATAGTTGCGCCTCCCACAGCGATGAGTGTGCAGAATGCTATCACCAGATTCATCAGTGGAAAGGTGATTGCCAGTCCGGCAATTGCCATAGCACCTACACCACGACCAATAAAAATGCTGTCAATAATATTATATAGAGAGGTCGCAACACTCGCGATTATGGCAGGTACGGAGTATTGCACTAACAATTTACCGATAGGCTTTGTGCCCAGGGTCATTGGATATGTTGATTGAGTCTGCGGCATAAATGTGAATTATATGCGGAGATGCTTTACTGTAAAACGGCAAACTCTCCCTTATTATTTATAAGGTAAATGGGATGCAATATGTTCGGTACTGTAATTTGTGACGGCTATTCCGGCAGATTCAGGATCTGCCTATACAATAGTAGCGCAGTCCTTCGGCAGATAGTTCAGACGGGGTGTAGATATTCCTTCCGTCAACAATCACATCACCGCGCATAACCTTTTTTACTGCATTCCACGCCGGAATACGAA
>CAMWYV010000177.1 GCA_947178565.1 uncultured Porphyromonadaceae bacterium
TTTCATTAGGTTCGGCATAAGGGGTAGGAATCCAGATCTGAGAGTAGGCATATCTGGTTACAGGTGAAACATTATCCACAACGCCTACTATGGTATAGTTCTCCTCGGATATAAGGACTTCCTTACCTATGGCTTCCTCTATGCCCTTGAACATGTGCTGCGCCATGGCTTTGTTTATCACCGCCTTTTTGAAATAAGATTCCACATCCACCTCATTGTATGGTTTGCCGGCGAGGAAGGTGAAGTCATAAACCTTGAAGAAGTTTGCATCGGTGCTCTTTATGTCAGCGTCAAATATCGGTACTCCGGTAGCATTGACCTTTACTGAGCCTGTATAGTTATCGAAAACAGTTATCATTTTCGGTGTGGTAAGTGGTTTGAAAACTTCATCAACCACCTTTATGCCTACGGAAGATGAACGCATCAACTGGTTTGCGGTGTCAGTTGACACTGTTCTCACGCGATTGGCATAAATAAGTCTGTCGCGGGCGCTTTCCGGCGATAACGGCACAATGGATACCTGATTGAGCATCACCACCACCATTATCAGGAAAATAGCGAGAGCGGTGCCGAGAACAGTCACCCAGGCTATTACCGGTTGTTCCTTCAGTTCGTTTATTATCTGTTTCATAATCGTTTATTCTAAATTTCTTTTGTTATTCATGGGCAAGGGCACTCGCCGGGTCTATCTTCATGGCTTTACGGGCTGGGAACCAGATGCCGACTGTCACTGCGAGAACCACGAGCGCAAGCGTGATTGCGGCGCAGGTGATATATTGCCACAATGGGGCGGAATCAGTGAAAAGAAACACCACAAGGTCGAGTTTTATCAGACCCCAGTCGCAAATCCATGCTATCGGTGTCACTGCTGCGAGAATCAGCAGACCTTCACCCATCAGACGCCGGAAAACCTGACCGGAGGTGGCGCCGTTGACTTTGCGGATAGCGATTTCACCTGTGCGGTTCTGGGTGCGGAACCAGAATGCGCCGAGTAATCCGAGAAATATGCTCACCATCAGGAATACCACTATTGCCACACGGTTATTTACACTTGACATGATATCCTGCTGATTGAGAGTCCGGATTGCTTCAAGCGGAATAAGATCGTTGACATACACATTGCCTACACTCAGATAGTTGCCGATCTTTTCATTGATCCACTCGGCAAACTCTTTCTCCTTCGAGGGGTCAACTTTAACCGTTATTTCATAAAGAGCCAGTGGGTTCTGGGGAAAATCCTCATTTATAGATGCTTGCATGAATGTCCTGAAATAACAAGGCTCATAGTCATTACGCTGCTGATTGACAATGGTTTTTAACGGCAAGGTGCTGGAATCGTTGTCAAGAAACAACCAATCCTCGGCAATTCTGGACGGGGTATTGTATTCCACCACATCCTGCATCTCAAAAGTATTTTCGCTCACGAGCACTCCGCGTCCATCTTTAATGAATTCAGTGAGTTCCTCCGGAGTTTCTCCATTGGCTCCGGGAATACTCATCACTGTGATATAGGATGGAGAAATCATTTTCCTGGCAAAGAAACCGTTGAATACTTCCTCTGATCCATCCTTGCGTATCATGGAGTAGTTACTGCCGTTGAAGTTATAGTTGTATGGTATGGCGGAGTATGACAATGCAAGTGCCTTGACTCCGGGAGCTTCGCGCACGCGGCGGAGCATCGCTGCCATGTCTTGGCGCAGGCTCTCGTCGTCTCCTCGTGACTCGTCATAATCCCGTCCTTCACTGTTCATGACATCATAACCCACCAGCCACACATTAGAGATGTCATAGCCAGGTGAGCCTGTGCGCACCCATAGAGTGGAGAATACCGTTACAAGAACATACCACATCACTACACTCACGATCAGAAACTCGGCGGCAAGCCAGAGGTTGGAGCGCCATTCGTTACGTATCTGAACTGATAATTTTCTTTTCATCTTGCGATAGTTTAACGGGTTAGACCTCCGAGCGCTTCAACGGGACTGATGCGTGATGCTCTCCATGCCGGTACACCGGCACTGAGCAGATTGAGAACAAAACATGCAAGCACGGCAATGCCGAGCGTTGACCAGTTTATCAGCATACCGGCGGTAACATTGCGGCCGGATGAGAGCAATCCGAATGACGGCATAGAGGATTCGCAGTAAATCCAGGCGAACACAACGCTGAGAATCAGTCCGATGATACCACCGATGAGAGTGACGCACAGATTTTCATTGAGAATATCAAGTATCACTTTTGAACGGGGACAACCGAAGGCTCTTCTCACACCGATTTCACTGACCCTGCGGCGCAACCGGCTCTGGGTTATCACCGAGAGGTTGATCGCGGGAATGAGAAGCAGGATAATGTATGACGCATAGCGCTGTTTGCGCTCACCGGCGAGATCCGGAGTGCTGTTTGAACCATGAGGAATTATCACTTCCTCCTGAGTGAACGGCTGATTGTGATATACAATCTCCATACCGTCATTGGCACGTTTACGTCCGTTGATAAGCTCGATTCTACGTGCTGTCTCATCCTTTATCTCCTGAGCGCTAATACCTTTGGAACGGATGAGATAGGCTCTGAACGGTCCTGCCTCCGGAGTCTTCTCACCCATTCCCCACGTCTCATCGGCTCGGTTCACAGCGTTGTAGGATATAAATACATCCGCGTATGCGTTAGAAGCCAGGGTAGATATGTCCGCAACCACCGCAGACACCTTGTAAGGAATGCCATGGAGCAGGATTTCTCTGCCGGCAACATCTGTTCCGCCAAGAATCTTTCTTGCCACACTCTCTGTTATCACCGCCTCTTTTATCCCTGCCTCAGATACAGCATGGTCAAAGGGCTTGCCTGAGAGTATTTTGAAGTTGAACACGCGGAAAAATGCATCATCCACTGTTGCTAAATTGATTGTCAGCGGACGGCTGTCAACCGATTTCACATCTGTGCGTACCAATTCCAGAATGGCATAGCTCACATCCTCGATACCCGGCATATCGTCATACAGCTCCTTGAGATAAGATAGCGATGCGCTCATCGACATATTGATATTGTCATCGGGATTTACGCCGACTATATGGATAAACTGACCGTGCATCAGCCTGTCGCGCTTGCTCTCGGGTGCAAACGGAATGACATTGACATTATACAGCATCACCACTACCATAATCAGGAAGATGGAGAGGGCGGTGCCGACAATGGTCACGCCGGAGATAAGCGGTTGCAATTTAAGTTCACGAAAAAGTTTTTTCATGCGTGGAATTGTTACTGTACCTGTCTGCCGTCGAAGAAGCGCACGATGCGGTCGGTCTGTTTAGCCTGCTCCTCATTATGAGTTACCATAACGATGGTTCTGCCATCCTCCTTGTTGAGTTTGTGGAGGAGATCCATCCCCTCAGCACCCATCGTGGAGTCAAGGTTACCGGTCGGCTCGTCGGCAAGAATTATCTCGGGATTGCCTACAATCGCTCTTGCTATCGCAACGCGCTGACACTGACCGCCGGAGAGCTGAGAGGGCATATGCTTCATGCGGTGACCGAGACCCACTCTATCAAGCACCTCTTTCACTTTTGCCTTGCGCTCTTTTTCACTGAGACCCGAACGATAGATGAGGGGCAGCTCTACATTGTCCATCACATTGAGAGAGGGGATAAGGTGAAAGCTCTGGAACACGAAGCCGAGATTGGAGTTGCGGAAAGCGGCGAGCTTGCGGTCGCCCATCTTATCGGTAGAGGTGCCGTTTATTTCAACTGTGCCGGTTGTGGGATTATCGAGAAGTCCGATAATATTGAGAAGGGTTGATT
>CAMWYV010000178.1 GCA_947178565.1 uncultured Porphyromonadaceae bacterium
AAAGCATATCCGGGACGAACAGAAAACGCTACTAAATGAGGCTTGAGCTCGCAATGGCAAGGCGTCTCAGCCTAAAAGCTCCCGGCATTCCGGTAGCTGTGGCTGGAATTGCACTGTCTATAGCGATAATGTTGTTGGCAATCGCCATTGTATCGGGATTCAAACGACAGATACGTGAAAAGGTCACCGGCTTCGAGCATGAGATAACCATTTACCCCGAAACTGATTATTCAACCGAACGGGTGAACAACGGCATACAGCTCACTGACTCATTCAAAGATGTCCTCACGGCTGAACTACCAGGCTCAAACATATCTTTGGAAATACGCCAACCGGCGATTTTCAAAACAGACAATGATTTTGAGGGAATAGTTATCAAGGGAGTAGATAAAAACGGCAATGATTTTATCGGGTCACAGATTACCGGCGGAGAGATGCCGTACTGGGATGGTAATTTCGACTCCTCCTATCCGGTGGTAATATCCTCCACAACAGCGTCCGCGCTCAGCCTCGCTATCGGTGATGCTATTATGGCTCATTTTTTCATCGGCGACAATCTTCTCACACGCAAACTCCACGTCGCGGCTATCTATAACACTCACTTCGGCGAATATGACAAGACCTATGCTTTCGCTCCGATAGAATTACTACAGAAAATATGCAAGGTTGACAGCCTGACAGGTAGTGCGGTGAGTATAACCGATATAAACGACAACCCGGAAGAAGCCGCCAACAGACTGAGAATACGCCTTTGTGAAATCAAGGATGGAGATAGCTACCCACCGCTCTACCGGGTGGTGACAATCAATACTTCCGGGGCTATGTACTTCAACTGGCTCGAGCTACTGGACACCAATGTCATAGTCATTCTCATACTGATGGGCTGCGTTGCCGGCTTCACCCTTATATCATGCCTTTTCATAATCGTGCTGGAGAGGGTGCGAATGATCGGATTACTGAAAGCCCTCGGAGCCACGGATGCGATGATCAGACGCCTATTCATATATATGGCTTGCCGCCTCGTGTGGAGGGGACTGCTGGCAGGCAATATCTTCGCTCTGCTTGTGCTTGCGGCTCAATCGCTGTGGCATATCATTCCGCTTGATCCTGACGCATACTATCTCAGCTACGTGCCAGTCAACATAAATTGGGGGTCGGTCATAGCCCTTGATGTGGCAGTTGTGGCTGTCAGCTTTTTACTACTGGTGATACCCTCTCATATTATTTCAACCCTTTCACCCTCAGAAACAATGCGTTACGAATAATATAAGGTTACTTACCAGCATCACCGACCTTTTTTGGCATAATATTTGTTTATAATTTAGTCACATTAGAAAAATAAAAAACGCCATAAAATCATTTATGACAAGAAACACTGATATTGTACAACTCATCACAGAAGGCATTCAGGACAAGAAAGGCAAACGCATAATGTGTCTTGACCTCTCTGATATTGAAACAGCAGCCGCATCAAATTTCATAATCTGCGAAGGCACATCGAATATGCAGGTGGGAGCTATCGCGGACAATATACGCGATCATCTCCTTGAGCAAGGAGGCATAAAACCTTACAACTACGACGGATACAAAAACAGTCAGTGGATTGTGCTTGACTATGGCGATACCCTCGTTCATGTTTTTACCCGCGAAATGAGGGAACTTTACAACCTTGAGGAACTATGGAGCGACGCGAAGGTCACCGAAGTACCCGATATTGATTGATAATCTTTGACACCCCGAATATTATAATGGAAACAAGAAAGCCGAAGAAGCCTACATTTAAGTTCAGCATGTACTGGATGTATGCGATTGTTATAATTTCTCTGGTCGGAATACTGTATTTTGACGACAATTCCCTTACCAAAAAAACATCTTATTCTGAGTTCGAGGAATATGTTGAAACCGGCGGAGTAAACAAAATCCTGATTCTCAGAGGTGCCGAGCCCAAAGCTGAGGCTTTTCTGAGCGACTCGCTCGCCAAGGTCATTTTCCCTAACGCATATAAGCCGAAATCGGGAATGAACGCCAAGATTGTAACAGAAATATCATCTCCCGATCAGCTTCAGGACAATATTGACAAATGGAAAGAAGAGGGCAAATTCAACGGTCAGGTAGATTATGAGAGCGCGACCAATTACAGCGGATTGCTCTGGACATTCGGTCCTGTTATCCTGCTTGTGGCTTTCTGGTTCTACATGATGCGCCGCATGAGCGGGAAAGACGGAAACGGCACAGGAGTATTCAGCGTTGGCAAATCCAAAGCCAAGATATTTGATAAAGACGGCGATATTCAGGTGACATTCAAGGATGTTGCCGGTCTTTCAGAGGCTAAGACCGAGATTGAGGAGATTGTGGAATTTCTTAAGAATCCTCAGCGTTACACAGATCTGGGTGGCAAAATTCCCAAAGGTGCACTGCTTGTAGGTCCTCCGGGTACAGGTAAGACCCTTCTTGCCAAAGCGGTTGCTGGAGAGGCTAATGTGCCTTTCTTCTCAATGAGCGGAAGTGACTTCGTCGAGATGTTTGTAGGTGTGGGAGCTTCCCGCGTCCGCGACCTCTTCCGTCAGGCTAAGGAGAAAGCACCATGCATCGTTTTCATTGACGAGATTGACGCAGTTGGCCGTGCGCGAGGCAAGAATCCCAACATGGGAGCCAACGACGAGCGCGAAAACACACTCAACCAGTTGCTTACCGAGATGGACGGATTCGGAACAAACAGCGGCGTTATTATTCTCGCTGCTACCAACCGCGCGGATATTCTCGACAAGGCTCTGCTGCGTGCCGGTAGATTCGACCGCCAGATTTACGTTGATCTTCCCGATCTCAACGACCGAGTGGCTATCTTCAATGTGCATCTGCGCAGAATCAAAACCGATGACACCGTGGATGTTGACCTTCTCGCACGTCAGACTCCCGGATTCTCTGGTGCCGATATTGCCAATGTATGCAACGAGGCTGCTCTCATTGCAGCACGCCACAATAAAAAATCTGTCGGCAGACAAGACTTTATCGATGCTGTTGACCGTATTATAGGCGGCCTTGAAAAACGCTCGAAAATCACCACCGACGAAGAGAAAAAATCTATCGCCGTGCACGAAGCGGGACACGCTACTATCTCCTGGCATCTACAGTATGCAAATCCGCTCATAAAAGTTACCATCGTGCCCCGTGGCAAAGCTCTCGGTGCCGCCTGGTATCTGCCGGAGGAGCGTCAGATCACTCCCACTCAGGCACTTCTTGACGAAATGTGTTCCACTCTCGGCGGAAGAGCGGCGGAAGAGCTGTTCCTCGGCAGAATTTCCACCGGAGCGGCAAACGACCTCGAGCGAGTTACAAAACAGGCGTATGCCATGGTGGTGTATTACGGAATGAGCGACAAACTGCCCAACCTATGCTACTATGATTCCACCGGTCAGGACTACGGTTTCTCCAAGCCTTACAGCGACGACCGTGCCAAGATGATAGATGAAGAGGTTTCAAGAATCATCAGTGAGCAATATGAGAGAGCGAAGGCGATTTTGCGCGAACATGCCGAAGGTCATGCCAAACTTGCGGAAACTCTCATCAACCGCGAGGTTATCTTCACTGAAGATGTCGAGAACATTTTCGGCAAACGCCCGTGGGCATCACGCACCGATGAGATTCTTGCCATTAAGGAAAAAAACGGAGCAGAGGATAGTAAGGTGCAGGATGTGACCGCTGAAGATATTACTCCCGACACCTCTCTTGAGACTCCTCCTCCATTCAAGGGTCTGCGCGCGCCCCCCCCCCCCGCGGGCGCGGCCC
>CAMWYV010000179.1 GCA_947178565.1 uncultured Porphyromonadaceae bacterium
AGGGTGTTGACGGTCTGATTCACATCAGCGACCTCAGCTGGACCAAGAAGGTTAAACACCCCAGCGAATTCACCCAGATCGGTGCTGAAATCGATGTTCAGGTTCTCGAAATCGACAAAGAGCAGCGTCGTCTGTCACTCGGTCACAAGCAGCTTGAAGAAAATCCCTGGGATGTATTTGAAACAGTATTCACTGTAGGTTCTGTTCACGAAGGCACTATCACCGATATGGTTGAAAAGGGCGCGGTTGTGGCTCTTCCCTACGGAGTTGAAGGTTTCGCTACTCCCAAGCACCTCGTTAAAGAGGACGGCACTCAGGCACAGGTTGACGAAAAGCTCAACTTCAAGGTGATTGAGTTTAACAAAGACAGCAAGCGCATCATTCTCAGCCACAGCCGTATTTTTGAAGACGAAGCTAAGGCTGAACGCACCGAGGCTCGCAAGGCAAAACGCGCTACCAAGCGTGCTGAAGAGGCTCCGGTTGTTTCCACTCCTATCGAGAAAACAACTCTGGGCGACCTTGACGCTCTCGCACAGCTCAAAGAAAAACTCTCTGCCGAGTAATATCCCGGTCAGAAGTTGTCATACAAAAAATCGGGCAGTTCCATACGGAGCTGCCCGATTTCTTTATAGGTGAGATTAGCGAGCCAAGTGTGCGGGGCGGAGAATGTAGGGGAGTGGAGTGCGGAGGCTGAGCGAGGTGTCGGTCTTGACTCTTTCTATTCCTTTTGCCGCCTCAGCAGCCGTGGCGCAGGTTTCGGCAATCACATAGTAGCCGGCATCTCTGGTTGATACCACGCAGGCATTATCATATCCGGCGGCAATAAGGCGCGCTCTCATCTGCCTGGCGTTGAAGAGCTGGCGGAAGCGTCCCACCACTACATTGTATTTCAGTAGTGTCTCGCGGGTTGCGCCACCGTCGGCAATGAATCCTACGGGTTCGGTGTGCATCATCAGCGTTATGCCGTCCGCAACAGTTTCTTTCGGGGCAGCAAACTGCTGTAGTTTTGCGGCAGGACCATCCTCATCAGCATTCTCCTGTTTCTGCTTGGCAATTTCGTATGCCGCTCTGTAGTTTGCCTCTGTGGTTTTGCACCCGGTAAAGGCTATCGCCGCTATTGCGGCTGCAATGTATATCTTTTTCATCGTTCTATGAGTTTTCCAAGAGTTATAACGTCTAAGTCGCGTATATTTCCTTCGTCAAGGGTGAGTTTTATGAGAGTGCGCTCGCGCTGCCATCCCTGATGACCTGCCGCGCCGGGATTTATGTGAAGTAGCCCTAATTCCGGGTCGGGCATCACCTTTAGTATGTGTGAGTGCCCGTCCACCATCAGCTTGATATTGTCTTCGCGTAATATTTTCTTCACTCCCGGGGAATAGCGTCCGGGGTATCCGGCGACGTGTGTTAGCCACACTTTGACTTTCTCAACCTCAAATTCAAGTACTTCGGGGCATTCACGGCGCACCTGTCCGTGGTCAACATTGCCGCACACGGCTCTTACCACGGGTGCGACCGTTCTGAGGTGCTCAAGCACCGAGATGTCTCCTATGTCTCCCGCATGCCATATTTCGTCGCAGTCGGCGAAATGGCGGGCAAACCGTTCATCCCAGCATGAGTGGGTGTCACTCAGTATTCCTATTCTTTTCATTAGTTTTCTTTTCCGATCCTTATGAGTCTGAGGTAGTCGATAAGCACATCATGCGAAGAGCTTGCGGGATATATCCCGGGGTCATACGATACCGTGATGTGGTTTTCTCCTTTAGCGAGGGTGAGAATGAGGCTGTTTGAGAATGCTGAGGAGAGCCACCATCCATCGCCCCGCGCGGGCAGGATGAAGGTGCCTGCCGGGTTTCCGTTTACGTTGACTGTGCGGATCGCACACGCATCCCCGGCTTCAACCGCGCCGTTGCCGTTGGCATAGCATACGCGCGCTATGTATCGCGCCGAGTCCGGTATCTCGCACACAAAGTCAATTGCCGAATTTGTACGGGGAGTGCTCTCCACATATCTGAATGCAGGTCGCCAGCCGCGGATGTATGATGTGCCTCCGGGGGCAAAATCTTCAGCCTGAAGTGTTCTGATACTTCCCGGAGGTGAGTAGAGGTATGGTTTTGATGAGAATCCTCTGATTTTGTTTTTTGTCACGGGAATCACGCAAATTTCGGCAAATTCTTCAATGTCCGGAATGTGAAATCCTGCTGAGTCGATGACTGAATGTAAAGTGCCGTTGATATACATGTGATACTTCACATCTCCGGCTGGCGCATCTATCCTGAGTATCCGTGGAGAAAGTGCTTCGATTTCGGGCACGGGGGGAGCCCATATCTGTTCGTGGGTTGGTAAAGCGTGGTTTGTCAGCTTGTTGTCTGCCAGCGTGATAGTGACGGTGTGTTTACCGCTGAGTGATGCGTCTATCCGGTGCATCTGCTGCACCTTGCCGTCTATGGCAAAGCGTGTTATCCTGTTTCCGCTGCCTTTTATCCTCAGCGTAAGCTCTGTATTGCGGTACCTTATTCCTTTGAGCATGAAACCAGCCTTTAAAAATTCAGGTACGGTTGGGGCAAATTCCATGCCGTCTGCTGCAAGACGTATTCCGGCGAAAATTCTCAGGACGCACATGCTCACCTGTGTCTGGGCAACCGTGTCGCACCCGTCTCCGAAGCTTTGTGTCAGCAGAGCCGACAGAGCCGCTCTGAGCACAGTTTCATTTCCACGTTTTGCTGCCGCAAGTGCCCATAATCCTTGCACACGCGGGTATGCGAGCGAGGCATTCATGAGTGGTGAGCCTGCCGGAGAGGGATAAAAGAGTGGCATTCCGTAGCTATACCATGGGGTTGAGGCAAGAATTTTGTCTGCCATTTCCGGGATAGCCACGTCGCAGAGAATTGCGAGAGGCTGTGAGGCGTTGTCTGTCATCGGTGCCGGGAGTGGAAATGCTCCGGTGTAAAGAAATCGGTTGTACATCCCGGCATCCGGCTGCCACATACGGGTGTTTATCTTGTGGGCAAGTGTGTTTGCGCGTGTTTGCCAGAGCTCGGATTGCTGCCGGTGTGTGTGAATCCGCGCGAGGGCGCGGTATGCTCCGGTGGTGATTACATTGCTCATCAGTGTCATTGTCTCGTATCTTTCCACTTCGTTCATCCATCTGGGAAGATATTCATCAGATCCGAGTCGGGTGGAGGGGATACCTTGAAACAGCCCTTCGCGTTCGCTGAATGCGACCGCTTTTTCCATTCCGAGTGTACGTTCGCCGACTGTCGCGGCATATTCGGTCCACTCTTGGCTGCCGGAGGCGAGTGCGGTTTCTGTAGCCGCCATAATCCATATTCCTCTTCCTGTATATGCGGGAGATTTTCCGGTTACGATGGAGTCGTGTGTCAGGGCGGAAAGTTTTTTCCGGCAGTATTCAGGTTTAAGGAGAGAAAACAGTTCCAGGCAGTCAATGAGGTGTGGTTGAGACGAGTCGGACAGAATGTTGTGGCAGACCGCCATACCTTTTGCAAACGCTGCGTCAATAATAGGAACAGATGATGTGAATGCCGGGAGCCCGTCCGGTATAGCCGGTGTACCGGCAATGATGAGTGAATCGGCACAGAGTGCCGTTATCTCTCCGGCTAATATGACTTCAGGAATACTTTCTGCTTTGTGGCATGAAAACAAGGTTGTGGTGCCCGCGATAGCGAGTGCCACAACCTTGAATGCTTTGAGTGTATGTTGTCTGATATTCACAATATTGCCGGAGCTGCCGGGATTCCGTCGGAATTATTTATCCTC
>CAMWYV010000180.1 GCA_947178565.1 uncultured Porphyromonadaceae bacterium
TGTGCTTGCCGAAATTTATCATACAAACTTTGAATACCCTGAATCATCACCCGCCAATTTACGCCCGATAACGGATCGTGACGCCACACTGTCGCGAAACCAATCTTCCATTTTCGCGCCCAAACCGGGTGTCTCGCTGTGAGCCAACACTTTAAATCCGCTCACAATCCCATCTGTGTCAAAACCAAACATCAGTAAAATATCTCCGGAAAAACCATCGTGAGCCTGACTTTCCACCGCTACCCCTACACGTTCGCCACCTTTTGTAGCAGCATAGATAATTAAAGTGTCACCATCAATAACAGCAGGATTACTATGCTCAAGCGGATTATTATCAAACTCCGGCAGAATATCGGCAAGCGCATCTATCTTTGTCTGCAACGCCGCGTCATCTATCGCATCCTTAGTGTAATAATTCACCACACCTAAAATCAATCCGGTAAGCACGGTTATGATTCCCAGCGAACAAACCATGCCAAGCATAGAATTTTTATTCATGCTCTCACCGCCCTCCCCGCGGCTCCGAATCTCTTAGGCTTCATACATCTGTTTATCAGCGGCGTAAAGCCATTCATAATAAGTATGGCAAAGGACATACCCTCGGGATAGGCTCCCCACCTCCTTATTATAATGGTAATCGCTCCTATTAAAAGCCCGTAGATTATCATACCCTTTCCGGTCATCGGTGAGGTGACATAGTCCGTTGCCATAAACACGGCGCCCAGCAATAAGCCGCCGGACAACAATTCTATCACCGGATTAACACCGGCAATAAACGACAGAACCGTCACACTGAGAAATATCGATACCGGAATATGCCATGTGATAACCTTAGCAACAAGAAGGTATATAAATCCTATAAGTATAGCCACGGCACTGACTTCTCCCAGACTTCCGCCTATTGCGCCAAATGTAAGATTCCAGAGATCAATATCAGATGCATCAACCGCTCCGGTCTTCAGCATCTGAAGGGTGGTTGCTCCGGTTGCGGCATCTGTATATGCCAGTCGGTCAACACCCGGCAACTGCCAGTTTGTCATCTGCACCGGAAAAGACAACAACAGGAATACCCTGCCCACAAGAGCCGGATTGAAAATATTGCAGCCAAGCCCGCCAAATGCCATCTTACCGATGCCTATGGCAACAAAGGCACCGATAATCACTGTCCATACCGGCAGGGTGGAAGGCAGATTCAGCGCAAGAAGAAATCCGGTCAAAGCAGCTGACCCGTCAGCGATATGAGGGGTACGTCCAAGCATCCAGCGGGTAATTGCATATTCAAAGAAAATGCAACTTAGAACAGACACTACGGTGACAATAGCGGCACCAAGACCGAAAAAATAGAGCGCACACCCAAAAGCAGGCAGTAGCGCCAGATTGACGCGCCACATACAGGCGGCAACGCTGCCCGGCGCATGTATGTGTGGAGGAAGACTGACTGTGAGAATCTTACTCATATATATAGTTCTTATTTATTCTGTAATCTTTTCTTTTCAGCAATTAACCTCTTGCCGAGACGGATATAGTCAAGCAATGGTCGCGAAGCGGGGCATATATAGCTGCAACATCCACACTCAATGCAATCAGCGGTGCCATTAGCTTCGGCATCATCCGTCATGCGATTGCGCCCATAAGCGCTTATCAGATAAGGCTCAAGCCCCATCGGGCATACAGACACACATCGGGCGCAACGGATGCACGGCTCAACAGCTTTTCTGCGGGATTCACCATCCTCCAATATCAGTATTCCCGATATACCTTTAACCAAAGGTGCCTCAATATTGCTTGCCGCCCTGCCCATCATCGGTCCACCCAGAATTATCTTACCGGAATCCTCTTTCAATCCTCCGGCATAATCTATCAGCGCACCGATTCGCATACCGACCGGTGCAAGAAAATTACCGGACCGAGACATATTCCTGCCAGTAACGGTAACTATACGCTCCATTACCGGCAGCCCGAATCTCGCCGCATTATAAAGCGCATAGGCTGTAGCGACATTATGCACAACCACCCCTACACTTGACGGCAGACAACCTGATTTTATTTCTCTGCCGGTGATTGCTTTAACCAGTTGCTTTTCCCCACCCTGGGGATATTTTGCTATCAGTTTTTCCACTGATATATGCGGATATTCATCACATACCAGTGAAATAATCTCTATCCCATCCGGTTTATTATCTTCTATACCGATAACAGCTCTCTCGGCTCCGCAAGCCCGGCGCATCAACTCCGCACCGCCCACCACTTCCCTGCCATATTCACGCATAAGAACATGGTCGCAAGTGAGATACGGTTCACACTCGGCGCCGTTGACTATAAGACAATCAATGACATTATCTTTAGGAGGGGTCAGTTTAACGTTTGCAGGAAATGTAGCACCACCCAATCCCACCAGTCCGGCATACCGGGCTATTTCTCTAATCTCCCCAGGAGTAAGGCTCTCCATCTCCGCGTCACTTCTCATTACAGACGGATTATTCCGGCTCTTCTCATCCGCGATATGCTCATCCTCATCCGCCTCAACAATAATCGCGGTAGCAGGCATACCGTTTGCAGCACGAACCGTATCAATTTTTGTAACCTTACCCGAGATCGGAGTATGCACGGAAGCCGAAATAAAAGCCGAGCCTTCAGCCACTATCTGTCCGCGCACAACCTTATCGCCCTTTACAACAACAGGCTTCGCCGGAGCACCTATATGCTGGGATAGAAGTAGCTCCACTTTTCGAGGCAACGCCAGAGTGATAACCGGACGATCCGCCGTGATTTTATTTTGAGGGGGGTGAATACCACCCTTGCTGAATGTAGCCATAAGTCATCTAATTTATTCTGCAACCTGTTGACTGTTGAACACCTTTGTTTCCGGGAAATTAATCTTTCGTATAGCGTCCGTAGGACAGGTGTCAACACATTTTCTGCACAACTTGCATTTATAAGCATCTATATATGCCAGATTATCAGAAACCGTGATTGCCTCATGAGTGCAAACCCGACTGCATTTTGCACATCCTATACAAGCCTGCTTGCACTCTTTCATAGCAATCGCTCCTTTGTCGCGGTTTGAGCAGGCGACCCAAACCCTCATGCCGCGCGGTCCATACGGGCGTAGCTCTATTATACTTCGCGGACACACTTTCACACACGCGCCGCAGCCGGTACATTTTTTATCATCCACAACAGCCAAACCGGTAGCCGAATCAATTCCGATAGCATCGAAAGCACAGACATCCACACAGTCACCACCACCGAGACAGCCATACGCACAGAGCGATTCCGCATTTCCTGCCGCAGCCATTATCGCACAACTCCGTGCACCGTCATAAAAAGCACTTCGCATACGTGCCTCGCAGTCACCGTCACATTTCAACACGGCTACTTTAGCCACACTCATCTCGCCTGTCACTCCCAATATATCCGCTATAGCCCTCATTGCCTCCTTACCTGCACCGGGACATTCCAAGCCGCTGAGACTCTCAGCCTCACAACAAGCGACAGCAAAAGCGTGGCAACCGGTCTGCCCGCATCCTCCACAATTAGCACCAGGCAGCAAAGTTTCGATACGGGAAATACGCTCATCTTCACTCACTGCAAATTTCCGTGAAATCACGCTCAATAAAACAGCCGCTATCATGCCGATGCCTCCAAGCACAATCAATGCAAACAAGATTCCGTTCATAATTCTCTCAGCACTTATC
>CAMWYV010000181.1 GCA_947178565.1 uncultured Porphyromonadaceae bacterium
TCTATTGAACCGAATAAAAAGTTTTAGACCAAAATGAGCAAAACGCTACTGAAATTCATTTTTCTCGCGCTCATTCTCATAATTGTTCAGGTTGTGGGGCTGAATCACTTTTGCCTCTTCGGAGTGGCAATGGCGTTTGCGTATATATATCTGATTATTCATTTGCCGCTGGATTTGAATCAGAACTGGGTACTGACTGTCGCCTTTTTCACCGGACTTATAATAGATATATTCTCTGATACACTTGGAATGTGTTGTTTGAGTTGCACAATTCTCGCTGCTCTCAGAAAACCTGTTCTGCGATTATATCTTCCTCGTGAAGAAGAACTTACTGATCCTTGTCCTTCAATGGCAAATATAGGCACTTCAGTATTCGTGAGATACTCTCTCACTATGGCTCTTCTATACTGTGTGTGTCTCTATCTTATTGATGCTTTTTCATTCTTTCAACCTGTGAGACTGGCGCTTAGAATCGTCGGGAGCACCCTTCTCACATGGATTGTTTTGCTCGCTGTTGACTCGATAGTATCAAGAAGCGATGAGAAAAGACTATAGACTTGAAAAAAGAAAATACGTTATCGGAGGATTGATTGTCGTGATTGTCGCCATTTATCTTGTGCGGCTGTTCAATCTTCAGGTTGCGGATTCCAAATATAAGGCGTATGCCGATTCAAATGCCTTTCTGAAAAAAGCGATATATCCCTCTCGTGGAATTATCTATGACAGAAGCGGTAAGGTTGTTGTCTTTAACCAGCCGGCTTACGACATTATGATGATTCCCAAAGATGTCCAACCTTTCGATACACTTGACTTCTGCAAAACTCTTTCAATTACACCGGAGCAGTTTGAAAAGAGAATACATGAGATGAAAGACCGGCGTCTGAATCCCGGTTATTCTGCATATTCTCCGCAGACTTTTATGACCCATCTGTCAGCGGAGGACTATGGCAAACTTCAGGAAAAAATGTACCGCTATCCCGGATTCTTCATTCAGAAACGCATACTCAGGGAATACGGATATAACTCCGCGGCTAACATCCTCGGGAACATACGGGAAGTATCGCAGGCTGATATAGACAAAGACCCATACTACTCCCCCGGAGACTACACCGGAGATCTTGGAGTAGAAAAAAGCTATGAGACCTATCTTAGAGGAGAAAAAGGAGTGGAAGTACTTATTCGTGATGCCAAGGGACAGATTCAGGGACGATATGAAGACGGTGCCCATGACCGAAATGCCATTTCAGGAAGAAATCTAAAACTCGCTATTGATATTGACCTCCAGCAATATGCCGAGTCACTTATGGTCAATAAAATCGGAGCTGTGGTGGCGATTGAACCGCAAACCGGAGAGATTCTCGCTATGGTGTCATCTCCTACTTACGACCCGTCACTACTTGTAGGTAGAAAAAGAGGAGCTAATTATAAGGAACTTGTAAACAATAAGTATAAACCGCTGTATGACAGAGCACTCATGGCGGCATATCCTCCGGGATCCACTTTTAAGCCCGGGCAGGGGCTGATTTTATTGCAGGAGGGAATAATCAATTTATCCACCGCATATCCTTGTTACCATGGATACATAAATGGCGGTCTAAAGGTTGGTTGCCACGGGCATGGATCGCCAATACCCCTCAAACCCGCGCTACAGACATCCTGCAACGCATTCTTCTGCTGGGGATTCAAGAATATGATGGACCGCAAGTCAAAATATGGCAGTACGGCGGAAGCATTTGAAGTTTGGAAAAATCACCTCGTTTCGCTTGGATACGGATATCCGCTTGGAGTTGATTTACCCAGTGAAAGCCGTGGATTTATTCCTAATGCCAAATACTATAATAAACGTTATGGCGAGAACCGGTGGAATGGTAATACAATCATCTCAGTTTCAATTGGTCAGGGAGAAATTCTTGCGACTCCGCTTCAGATCGCTAATCTTTGCGCTACTATTGCCAATCGAGGGTGGTTTATAACTCCACATGTTGTCAAGGAGATTGAGGACACGGTTATCCCCTCGAATCTCACAGAAAAACGCTATCCTACAATTAATCAGAAGTACTTCGATGATGTTGCGGAAGGCATGAGAATGGCTGTAACCGGTGGTACCTGTCGCATAGCTAATCTTCCCGATATTGAGGTTGCCGGTAAAACAGGTACCGCGCAAAACCCTCATGGTAAAGACCACTCGGCGTTTATAGGATTTGCCCCATACAATAATCCGAAGATTGCGGTTTGTGTTTATGTCGAGAATGCAGGCTTTGGCGCTAACTTTGGTGTGCCTATCGGAAGTCTTGTGATGGAAAAATATCTCAAGGGACAAATATCTGACGAAAGAAAATATCTCGAGCAGAGAATGTTGGAATCAAACACTATTATTTACAGTGGAGTCAAAAAGCATTAATCAGTCATATTTCAGATATGTTGACTGGTTCACGGTCGGCATATATCTTATTCTAGTTATAGCGGGAGTTTTCAGCGTATATGCGGCAAGCTATGACTTTGACAATGCGAGCATATTTGATTTCAATGAATTTTCAGGCAAGCAGGTTAGATGGATTGGCTGTGCCCTTGCACTGGCACTCATGATTCTGCTCATTGATGCACGTATGTTTGAAACATACGCCTATCCAACATATACATTCGTGGTTTTTCTAATGATTGTCACGATTTTCATCGCGCCGGATATTCAAGGCTCCAGATCGTGGATTGTACTTGGACCGGTCAGTTTCCAAAGTGCGGAATTCGGCAAATTTGCCACTGCACTCGCCCTCGCCAAACTATTCAGTTCATACGATTTCCGGCTCAATGATAAACCTTCCAATTATTTAAGAGCTCTCCTGATTATATTCATACCGATTGTGCTTATCCTCGCGCAGAAAGAAACCGGTTCTGCACTGGCATATCTCGCGCTGTTCTTTGTCCTCTACCGCGAAGGAATGAGTGGACTTGTGCTACTCTCAGCCTTCTGTGCTGTACTGTTCTTTGTCCTTGCGGTCAAGTTTGCTGACATACCTTTTATGGATATTAATTTAGGCGAAGCACTGGTATATATGATCATTATGCTCATCATGGTTCTCATGATGGCATTTTTGTGCCACAGATATGCTGCTACAAGAAATATTCTTGCTTGGTTCGTGGGAACAGCGCTTGTTGCCTATATTTCATCCCGACTTGGATACACGCTCCCCGGAAATCCATTTTTCCTGGGAGTAATTGCTGTCGCTTGTATCTACTGCTTGGTGCTTGCCATGCAGGGAGAATCAAGAAAAATCCTCATTACTGTTGGTGCGGCTATTGTTTCAGTTATATTCCTTTTTTCAGTAAACTATGCCTTTACATCTGTATTGCAGCCCCACCAGCAGCAGCGCATCAAAGTTACTCTCGGACTTGAAGAGGATCTGCTCAACGCCGGATATAATGTCAACCAGTCGAAGATTGCAATAGGATCAGGAGGCATGACCGGTAAAGGCTTTCTTAACGGAACCCAGATCAAACTGAAATATGTGCCAGAGCAACACACCGATTTTATATTCTGCACTATCGGAGAAGAAGAAGGCTTTGCCGGATCTGCGGCGGTGTTGATAGCGTTCCTGATTCTTATCCTTCGTATTATTCATATCGCAGAACGCCAACCGACTACTTTCGGGCGCGTTTACGCCTATTGTGTGGCGTCATACCTCATATTCCAT
>CAMWYV010000182.1 GCA_947178565.1 uncultured Porphyromonadaceae bacterium
CAGCCCTGGACCATGACGCTCCCTCTTGTCATCCTCGCGGCTATCTCTTGCGTTGCCGGTTTCGTGCCTTTTGGAAATCTCGTTACCTGGAACGGGCACCCCATGTTTGTTAATGAAAATGGAGAGATGACCTCCGGATTCCTGACAAACCTTGAAAACCTCGACTGGAGCGTTGCCGGAATCTCACTCGCCGTGGCTATCATCGCGATACTCATCGCTACCGCCATGTACAAGAAAGAGAATCCGCTCCCTACAAAGATGAAAAACGCCCTTCCCGCTCTCTGGGACTGGTGCTACCACCGCTTCTACTGGGATGAACTCTATCAGTTTATCACCCATAAGATTATCTTCGGATGCATTTCAAAACCCATCGCTTGGTTTGACCGCCACATAATTGACGGTTCTATGGATGGATTGGCTATTGTGGCAAACAAGGCATCTGAAGCCATCAAGGGATTCCAGAGCGGAAAAATTCAGATGTATGTTTGGTTCTATCTCATAGGAGCCCTTCTCCTCGGAGCGATTACATTTATCTGCCTGCTTTGATAGAATAAACACATTGGTGCAATAAGAAAAAGTATAGTAATTATGTTTTCAAATATTCTGATTTATTTCGTGGTGATACCCCTGCTGATGCTTGCAGGACTCGCCATCTGCAGAAATATACGGCAGATACGTGCGGTGGCTGTTACAGGCTCCCTCGCACTCACCGCACTCTCTGTGTGGTTGCTCATCGACTACCTCGCACTCAGAGCCGCGGGAGAAACCGCTGCGATGCTCTACACCGGATCTTGGACCTGGTTCGCGCCGCTCAATATTAACCTCGCTGTAGGTGTTGACGGTATTTCTATCGCAATGCTTATCCTTTCGTCGATAATTCTACTTACAGGCAGCTTCGCTTCATGGAAGATTGAGCCTCACACCAAAGACTTCTTCCTCTGGCTGATTCTTCTCTCAACCGGAGTGTTCGGATTCTTTATCTCTATCGACCTATTCACCATGTTCATGTTCTATGAGGTTGCTCTCATCCCCATGTATCTCCTTATCGGTGTGTGGGGCAGCGGAAATAAAAACTACTCCGCTATGAAGCTCACTCTCATGCTCATGGGAGGTTCAGCTTTCCTGATGCTCGGTCTCATAGGTATCTACTACCATTCAGCACCTGCAGGACAGCCTCTCACATGGAATCTTCTCGCTATTGCAAGCAACGCTTCTATCAGCGAAGGCTGGCAGTATTTCCTCTTCCCCATGACCTTTGTGGGATTCGGAGTGCTCGGAGCTATGTTCCCTTTCCACACATGGAGCCCTGACGGTCACGCATCAGCGCCCACAGCAGTGTCCATGCTTCACGCTGGAGTGCTCATGAAACTCGGCGGTTACGGTTGCTTCCGTGTGGCTATCTACCTCATGCCTCAGGCTGCTGAGGAGCTCGCGTGGATTTTCCTCATACTCACCGGTATCTCTGTGGTTTACGGTGCATTCAGCGCTTGTGTGCAGACCGACCTCAAGTATATCAACGCTTACTCATCTGTGAGCCACTGCGGATTGGTGCTCTTCGCGATCCTGATGCTCAACACCACCGCAATGACCGGTGCTATCATGCAGATGCTCTCACACGGTCTCATGACTGCACTCTTCTTCGCACTCATCGGTATGATATATGGAAGAACTCACACACGTGACATCCGCCTCATGGGTGGTCTGATGAAGATTATGCCTTTCCTTGCAGTATGCTACGTGATTGCGGGTATGGCTTCTCTAGGTCTCCCCGGTCTCAGCGGATTCGTTGCCGAAATGACCATCTTCGTAGGCTCGTTCAAAGCCGGTATGGCTGACTACCTCGCAGGTGATGGTTCACTTCGCCTCGTATTCACCATCATCGCTTGCTGCTCTATCGTCATCACCGCGGTATATATCCTCCGCGTTGTAGGCAAGCTGCTTCTCGGTCCTGTTTACGACGAGCACCACCTCACTCTCACCGACGCTACATGGTGGGAACGCACCTCTACCGTTGTCCTCATTATCTGTGTGGCTGCTATCGGTTGCTTCCCCAACTTCTTTGAGAGCCTCATCAAGTTCACATTCAGTCCGTCCATTTTCGCCGTTATCGGCATGAACTAAATAAACGATAAGAAATATGGATTATTCTCAGTTTTTAGTAATGAAGCAGGAGATTGCACTCCTTGTTGTATTTCTCCTCGTTTTCCTTTGTGACACGTTCATGCCCAAGCGCTCCCAGGGCGCTATCGGCTGGATCAGCATAATATTGTTTGCGGTCGCTACTCTCTTCGGTTTCTGCCCCTGCCTCGGATATTGCACGGGAAGTGCCTTTGCGGGTATGTATGCTTCCGGAACTGCTGAAATAGCAATCAAGAATGTGCTCAATATCGGTGCGCTTGTAGTAATGATTCAGGCACTCCGCTGGGCACAGCAGGATATGGTTAAGATTCGCCGTGGCGAGTTCTACGAGCTGCTCCTCGTTACTCTCTTCGGAATGTATCTCATGATTTCAGCCCGCCACTTCCTGCTCTTCGTCATCGGTCTTGAAACCGCCTCTCTGCCCCTTGCGGCTATGGTGGCGTTTGACAAGCACCGCTACGAGAGCCATGAGGCTGCCGTGAAATATGTGCTCACAGCAGTATTCTCATCAGCGGTTTTCCTTATGGGTCTGTCATTCGTTTACGGTCTCACCGGCTCACTTTACTTTGATGACATCGCACTGATGATTGCTGCAACAGGAATCACCCCGCTGCTCGTGATCGCGCTCGCATTCGTCATCTCCGGTATCGGTTTCAAGCTCTCGCTTGTGCCCTTCCACCTCTGGACAGCCGACGTTTATCAGGGCGCTCCCACTCCTGTCACCTCATACCTCTCGGTAATATCTAAAGGAGCCGCAGCCTTTGCATTCCTCGTAATTCTCTGGAAAGCATTCGGCACCGTTTATTCTCAGGCATGGGAATGGATGCTCTACGCCCTCATCATCCTTACAATCACTGTTGGTAACCTATTCGCGATGCGTCAGCGCAATATGAAGCGTTTCCTCGCATTCTCATCTATTTCACAGGCTGGATACATCATGCTCGGTGTAATCGCCTTCAATACACTCGGACTCACAGCCCTTATGTACTATGTGTTGGTTTATATCTTCTCAAACCTCGCTGCATTCGGTGTGATCGGAGCTATTGAAAACGCTACCGGCAAGGTGCACATGGACGACTATAAAGGTCTCTACAAAACCAACCCGCGTCTCGCCTTCACAATGATGCTCGCGATGTTCTCACTTGCAGGTATTCCGCCTTTCGCCGGATTCTTCAGCAAGTTCTTCATCTTCACCGGGGCAATCAACCAGGGCAGTGTGGCAATCTATGTGCTTGTGCTCATCGCCCTCATCAACACGATCATCTCGCTATACTACTACCTCCTCGTGGTAAAAGCGATGTTCATCAGTCAGGACGACTGCTCGGTGGCAAACTTCCGCAGTGCCTGCTCGGAGCGCTTCGCCCTCTGGGTATGTGTTGCCGGTATCATAGGTGTAGGAATCGTAAGTTGTGTTTACAACTATCTATATCAGATGGCATAAACCATCAGTTATACCGCCTGATTATTTTTCAGTATGTATGAAAAATCCGCTCGGGAATTTTCCCGGCGGATTTTTCTTTTTTTATGGGAAAATTGATGA
>CAMWYV010000183.1 GCA_947178565.1 uncultured Porphyromonadaceae bacterium
TTATCTATCGCGGAAGCGGTGGTTGAAACCGATTATCGCGATTTTTCATCCGACTCCGCAAAATTAGTACTCAAGCAATCCGTTCTTGCTAAAAACAAAGTCACACCGCAGCAAATGGACTCATCCCTGCGCTGGTATGGCAGAAATATGGATCTGCTTGTCGAGGTCTATGACCGGGCTATAGAAATGACACAGGAAGATTTGAAACGAAACGCAATTAATGCATCCGCAACGGTTCACACCAAACCCTCATCCGTTTACGCTACCGAAGGTGACTCGGTTGACCTGTGGAATGCGCGCTCAAACCGTCTTTTTGCCGCAAATATGCCGGCGAATCTCTCCACATTTCACCTCATTTCAGACAGAAACTGGCAGAGCGGCGATATATTTACCCTGTCAGGAAAAGTTATCGGCGCAGTTAATCCGCTCCACTTTTCTATCACCGCCGAGTATCAGGACGGCACCAAGGAATATATCTCCTCAGCTGCAGATGGTAGCGACTGGCTTCACCTGAAGCTACCACTTAATCCTGATAAAACCGCCGCCACAGTATATGGCTATATCCTTTACACTCCGCAGGGTAGCGAAGTTGTGGCACTCGATTCCATTTCTCTTGTGAGAACAAGACAGAATACGCAGTCCGAGGCATTGAGAAAAAGCGTAAATACCTTTGCAAAAGACTATGACCATCTGCACTGAGATAGCTCTAGCTCCCGGGGCGGCGGTTATGGCACACACCATTATTTTTGAAGGTGAAAAATATCCGCTTTCCATCGCGCGTCATCTGCCTGACGGCTCGTTATCCATCACCCGATATACAAATGAGATGCACACCACTGAATTCATCAATGGTACTGTTGCGATTGAAAAAAAGCCAGACGGAAAATATTGCGTTATCCCTCGGAAGCACGCCGATATAGAAGCACGGCGATGATGGCGTAGATAATATTCGGAATCCACATCGCCACCATCGGACTGGTATAACCGCTCACAGCAAATGTCGATGTAACCGTCATAAACAGTATATAGCTGAAACTCAACACCAGTCCTATACCTATATTGATTCCCATGCCACCCTTCACCTTACGGCTACTGAGCGACATTCCTATCACCGTGAGGATAAACGCTGCGGCGGTCACGGCGTAACGACGGTGATACTCTATCTCAAAGTTCTTTATATTTGCCACCCCCCTCTCTTTCTGGCGGTTTATGTATTCATTAAGAGCAGGACTCGACAGCATTTCCTGGTCATTTGCAGCAATCAGGAAGTCTCGCGGCTCAATGGGAATCAATGTATCCAGACGCATTCCCCTGGTTATTACCTCACGGCTACCCTTTAAGTCACGGATCATGTAATCCCTTACAGTCCAGTTATAGAGAGTGTCGTAGTGTATTGTCTGCGCCGTCATTCTGCTAATCAGCTTCTTATCCCTGAAAGTCTCCAGAGAAAAACGGTAGCCCGTTTTCGAAGTATTGTCATACCTGCTAATGTAAGCGACCACGCCGGGACTCACCTGAAGCTGGATATTGCTGCCGTAAGTCACAGCCTTGTTACGCACGTAGGTGTTCTGATAGGCTATTCGCTTCACGTTTGCAGGAGGAATAATATAACTCGACAGCACAAAAGTAGCCGCAGCTATCACCGCTGCGCTCACCATATAAGGCACCAGCAGCCTGCGGTAACTCATTCCGGCACTCAGCATGGCGATGATTTCGCTGTTGTCGGCGAGTTTTGATGTAAAAAATATCACGGCTATGAAAGTGAACAGCGGGCTGAACTGATTGGCGAAATATGGCAGAAAGTTAAGAAAGTAATCAAACAGAGTAGCTTTCAGTGGAGCTTTCAGAAAGGCATCCAGCTTCTCGTTGATGTCAAACATCACCGTGATTGCAAGAATCAGCACTATGGCAAAAACATACGTACCTAAGAACTTGCCTATTATATACCTGTCAAGAATTCTAGGGACTCTCATTTCACAGCCTGTTTGTCACCCTTTCAATCATTTCACGTTTCCATGTGGCGAAATCGCCGGCGAGGATATGCTTGCGTGCCTCGCGTGTCAGCCACAGATAGAATGCAAGATTGTGAACGCTTGCTATCTGCATAGCAAGAATCTCCTGACTTATAAAGAGATGTCTGAGATAAGCCTTCGTGTAGGCTTGATCAACATAGCTCGTGCCCTCATCATCTATCACCGAGAAATCATCAGCCCACTTCTTGTTGCGCATATTCATCATGCCACGGCTCGTAAACAGCATACCGTTGCGGGCGTTACGGGTAGGCATCACGCAGTCCATCATATCCACTCCGCGGTCTATCGCCTCAAGAATGTTTGCAGGAGTTCCCACCCCCATCAGATAGCGGGGTTTATCCTCCGGAAGAATCTCGTTGACAACCTCAATCATCTCATACATCACCTCAGTCGGCTCACCTACAGCAAGACCGCCTATTGCATTGCCGTCAGCGCCCAAATCACGCACGAACTTAGCGCTCTCACGGCGCAAATCGGGGTATGAACACCCTTGGACAATAGGAAAATAAGCCTGACTGTAGCCATACAGCCCCTCTGTCTCCTTATAGCGCTTCCATCCGCGGGCAAGCCAGCGATGAGTCAGATCAAGACTCTTGCGAGCGTATGCAAAATCACTGTCGCCGGGAGGACACTCATCAAGCGCCATCATTATATCCGCACCGATAACACGCTCTATATCCACCACATTTTCAGGGGTGAACAGATGCTTCGAGCCATCGATATGGCTTCTGAACCACGCACCCTCCTCTTTCAACTTACGGTTGGAACTCAAAGAAAAAACCTGAAAGCCACCGCTATCGGTAAGAATAGGACGCTCCCACCCCATAAACTTGTGCAGACCGCCGGCTTTATAAAGAATTCCGGTGCCGGGACGAAGATACAGATGATAAGTATTACCCAGAATAATCTGCGCATTGATGTCATCCGTAAGCTCGTGACGGTGAACAGCCTTTACGGAACCGACTGTTCCGACCGGCATGAATACCGGAGTTTCGATAATACCGTGAGCCGTTCTGATCTCACCCGCACGAGCATTGCTGCCCGATGATTTTGCCTGCAACTGAAATTCCATACCGCAAAAATACAAAAAAACATCCACCAACTGAAAAATCGGGAGCTAATCAACAAGCACTTTCACTGCTTTACCTGCAGGAAGTTTAACGATATAGATGCCGGCGCGCAAAGCGGTAGGTTTCACACGATGACCGTTGAGATCAAATACCTCGCTGCCTTCCGGGACGATAATATTGCCACTCTCGACACGCACCTGAGCTCTATCACCGTCAATACCTTCAATGCCGGAAGGCTTCGCTATGACGGTTATCTCACAAGTCGCTGTCAAACCGTTTGAGGCGGTAACAGTGACTATGACCGTCCCCGGTTTTACTGCAGTAAACAAGCCGGCGGAGCTTACCGTACCGATCGTTTCGTCACTCGTACTCCAGACCACTGATTTATCCGTTGCATCCAACGGTAATACTGTTGCGGTGAGCTGCAATACATTGCTTTCTATTATTTCCGCCTTTCCCGGGGTGATAGATAAAGCCGACACTGCAACAACTTTAGCCACTACTGTCACTTTACAGGTAGCCCTAATTCCCGTTACGGTCTCAGC
>CAMWYV010000184.1 GCA_947178565.1 uncultured Porphyromonadaceae bacterium
GCGCTATTATACGCACATGTGGACTCGCCGGCAAGGAAATCACCATCTCCGATGTGATTTTCAAGATAGGTCCGCGTATCAATGCCTCCGGCAGGATGCAGAGCGGGCGCGAGGCTGTGGAGCTTCTTGTCGCGAGAGATAATGAGGAGGCGCTGGAAAAAGCTAAGGCAGTTGACCAGTATAATAAAGACAGGAAAGAGCTTGACAAGCGTATCACCGAGGAGGCTAACGCCATTCTTGACGCGCGTAATGAGGCTCTGTCCGATAAGAAGTCAATAGTCATATATAATAAAGACTGGCATCGCGGTATTATAGGTATAGTGGCATCCCGTCTCACTGAGCTGTACTACAAGCCTGCGGTTGTGCTTACTCTCAATAATGGTCTCGCTACCGGATCTTCACGCTCTGTGCAGGGGTTTGATATTTACAAGGCTGTAGAGGCTTGCCGCGATCTGCTTGAAAATTTCGGCGGGCACACTTATGCTGTCGGTCTCTCCCTCAAGGAAGAGAATATACCGGAATTCACCCGGCGGTTTGAGGAGTATGTGTCACAGCATATTCTTCCAACCCAGCTCACTCCGCTGCTTGATATTGATGCCTATATAAATTTCGCCCAGATTACTCCCGAATTCGTGGCTATGCTCCGCAAGTTCAATCCTTTCGGTCCGGGTAATCAGAAACCCGTATTCTGCGCTAAGAATGTAAAGGATTTCGGCACAAGCAAGCTCGTTGGCAAGAATCTTGAGCATATCAAGCTGGAGTTGGTGGATGATACATCCGGCAAGGTGTTCAACGGCATCGCTTTCAATATGGTCCGCCACTTCGAGCATATTCATTCCTGCAAGCCGTTTGACATCTGTTTTACCATTGAGGACAACAAGCACCACTCGGCGCTTGCTCCCGTTCAATTGCTTATCAAGGAGATTCGTCCGTCTGAGGAATGACTTCCGCAGAGATGACACCGCTGGCGGTGCTTCGCCGATACTGGGGATACGATTCGTTTCGTCCGCTTCAGGAAGAGATTATCGACTCTGTTATTCAGGGGCATGATACTCTGGCATTACTCCCCACAGGTGGAGGTAAATCGATTACTTTTCAGGTGCCCGCGCTGGTGCTTGGCGGACTAACTGTTGTCATTACACCGCTGATATCCCTGATGAAAGATCAGGTGGATAATCTTCGCGCTAAGAATGTCTCGGCGGTGTGCATCCATTCCGGGCTTACGCGGGCGGAACAGAAACTGGTGATGGACAAATGCCGCCTCGGAAAGGCTTCTCTGCTATATGTCTCCCCTGAAAAGCTGCGTTCATCCACCTTCATTGATCAGATTCGCGGGTTCAATGTGCGTCTTATTGCGGTAGATGAGGCACATTGCATATCCCAGTGGGGATACGACTTCCGACCATCCTATCTTGAAATAGCCGCCCTGCGTGATGTTTTTCCAACCGCGCCCGTGCTTGCACTCACGGCTTCCGCTACTCCGGCGGTTTCACGGGATATCATGGAGCGGCTGCGGTTTAAGGATCGGCGGATATTCTCAAGAAGTTTCAGCCGATCCAATATATCATACATAGTGCGCTATGCAGAGCATAAGGACGCGGTGATGCTCAAGGCGCTCAAGTCGGTGCCGGGCACTGCTATTGTATATGTACGCTCGCGCAAGCGCACGCGCGAGATAGCTGAGATTCTTCGCGCTGAAGGTATCACCGCGGGATATTATCATGCAGGACTCTCCGTTGAGGAGAAAAATGATCGGCAGACCCGGTGGAAATCCGGCGAGATTCGGGTGATTGTCGCTACAAATGCTTTCGGAATGGGTATTGACAAGCCTGATGTGCGTCTCGTCGTGCATTATGATATTCCGCCCTCGCTTGAGGAGTATTATCAGGAAGCTGGGCGTGCAGGGCGTGATGGCATGCCATCCTTTGCGCTGCTCATAGCCGGAAACTATGATAAAGGATTGCTCACACGAAAGCTCTCGGATGCTTTTCCATCCCGTGAGTATATCCGCAAGGTTTACGACCTTGTGTGTGTCTTCCTCGGTATTGCGGTAGGGGAGGGGTACCAGGCTGTGCGTGATTTCGATTTCAGTCTATTCTGCAACCGGTTTCATCTTCAGCCGGTTATGACACGGAGTGCTTTAGGAATCCTAACATCGGCTGGATGGATCGAATATGTTGAGGATGTCTCTACCCGTTCACGGGCAATGATTCTGCTCTCGAAAGAAGAACTTTATTCACTTAGGCTTGACGGTGATGCCGACAAAGTGTTGCAGCTGATGCTACGCACATATACCGGGCTGTTCGCCGATTACGTCTATATCAGTGAGAGCCTCATCTCATCGCGTCTCGGCATCAGCGGCGAGAGAGTCTATCAGGCGCTACTTGCTCTCGGGCGCACTCATGCCTTGCACTATGTTCCGCGCTCCGACTCCCCGTATATTTATTTCCCTACTTCCCGCGAATTGCCTAAATATATCACCGTTCCGGTGGAAGTATATGAACATCAGCGCGAAAGAATGAAACTGCGCCTTGATGCCGTAAAAGACTATGTATTCGGCACCTCCGGATGTCGCGTCAACCGTATGCTCGGATACTTCGGTGAGAAACCGTCGGCTCCCTGCGGCAAATGCGATATATGCCGGGGATCGCGTGACAATCATACTCCGGACCTTGAAGAAAGCATCATTTATCTTGCCTCTCAGCCGGGTGGTCACACATTGGACTACATTGCCGGGCAACTGTCGGTATCACTCCCGGTTCTGATCGATCAGGTGCGCCCGCTCCTTGACTCCGGCACTCTCCGACTTGACGGTCACAACCTATATCGAGTAGCTGTTCACGAAAATTAATAGAAAAAGATCCCGACAAAATCGGGATCTGAATACGTGATCACTAAAAAAATTACGGATATAAAGTTCTTTTATCTTTAAAATAAGTGCTTTACAATCAGGCAATACAAATCTTAAAGTCTGAAACCTGATTATTCAGCGTTATTTTTCAGCCATTCGGTTCGTACTGCATCCGGTAGGTGCTTGACCTGAAAATCGGAGAATACAACCTTGAATCCCTCACCGTCGGGGCTTGCCGCATACATGCCTATTTTGACCGGGTGATTGGCTTGGATGGGGGCATTGCGCATCATGTGGTATTCACGGTCATCGAATGAATAGAAGATTTCTATAGCATCGCGTCTGCGAACAGCCTTTATCCATAAATAATCAATGGGACGCTCCAGTTCTGTCACACTCCAGTCAGATGTTCCGTGCACCACTACAGTACTCAGATTGTATTTGCCATCGACAAATTCGATTCCTGTTTTCAAATAATTTTCGTGGTCGCAGCGAATCATCATTCCGGCTCCGTCGAATCGTGTACGGTAGTCAGCGCTCACCTTCAGTTTTGCCTCGAACTCTCCTCCGTATTCGGCATAATAGAAAGGGGCGTCATCAACCGTGAACCCGTAGTGGCTCACACGCCAGTAATCAGTCTTGGCAGGTACAGTCATGATTAGTTTTCCGTCTTTGATTTCCCATGATTGTGGTTCGTTGAACCAGTTCATTTTTTCAAGAGTCTGTGCGTAGGCAAACATACCGGCACTTGCAGCAATGACCGCGATAAGGATTCTTATTCTCATATATGT
>CAMWYV010000185.1 GCA_947178565.1 uncultured Porphyromonadaceae bacterium
GTCACCGGCATGGGTCACTGTAGCGTCGAGAATGAGCGCGAGGGTATCCAGTTCTGCTGACACAAGCTGCTCGAGAGCGGGTGCGCTGTCGGCGGTGAGGAGCGTAGGGGTGGTGGCGGGATCGAGGTGATGGAGAGCGGAGCGGGCATATATGTCCGCGCATATTGCGGGTATGGTGAGTGTTATCATAGTTCTGTGGTTTCAACAAGGTTGTTGCGTGCTTCGATAAAGGATTCAAAGGCACCGAATATGTCGGCGAGGGCATACTGCGAGTTCTCACGCAGCATAGTCTGGAGCGATGCGGAGTCGTGGGAGCTGACGGTCTCCCCGGAGAGAGCGGGCGACACACCGGATATGTGCTTCATCAAGTCGAGCTGCGTGCCCAGCAGCTTGTGGGCGTCCGCGGTAGCGCCGCTGGTGGTGATCTGCACGGGCATATCACTTGTGCGGGTAGATGACTTGACCGGTATCACTCCGCGGCAGTCGCCCCATAGGGTATCGATATCAATCCATGACATATCGTTCGGTTTCCTGTCTTCGGGAAAGAGAAGCACACCCTTGGCACTTGTGCTCATTATCGAGTCGATAAGTGTGATCATGCGGTTGATATACTTCTGCTGGTCGATGATATCCTCGATAAAGGGGTGTACCCTGCCGTCGGTGAGCGGATAGAATTTCACGGCAAAGGGGTGGGAGCTGTGGGGAAACTGCGAGATATACTTGTCGAGCAGCATTCCGTCGGCGCTTATCCACCTGCACACCCAGCGCACTGTGTGAAAGTCGGTATAAGTAATCCGGTCAACTCCTCCCCTGCGGCGATTGATGCGCTGCAGCTTGCCTTTGCGCCTTCCGTGGGTCATGAAAAACGAGCCGGAAACCGGGTCGAAGCCCTTGACGGCATCCATACTCTCGAGGGTCCACACCTCGATGACTCTGTGCTTGCCCTGCGCGGGAGTGAAAAACGGTTCGAAATCTCTGTCGGCGAATGAAAGGTGTAGAGCAGCCGAGGAATTTTGCTCGGGATTCCGGCGCACTTGATCTCTCTTCATACTGAACCGGCTGTGGAGCTCTGCGGTGCTCATGTCGTGAATCATGCCTATAAGTTCGATGTCTATTCCGCGCGGGTCGCTGAAGCGGTTTACGAAAAACCGGTCCGGCGCCACATTGTCAACCCAGATGCCGTTGCCGGCGGGTCGGCGCTCGCTTATCACCCTCTGGATCGCGCACCCCGAAATCAGAAACTCCTCAAACGCCCTTGAATCGAGCTCGGTGATATTGTTCAGGCGCAGAGTGTCTCTGAGACGGCGGTTAAACGATTTGGGGTGATTGGTTCTGAACACACCCACAACGGTTTTCACAGCCCTGCGGATAAGATTGTTGGTGAGCGGACGGGCTCCGGAACGTGTAGCCCACTCTTTCTCGGTGAGAATCTCGCCCATAGGGGTTACAGTGATGTCTGACCACTGGTCGCCGAAGGTAAATTTCATGAATCTCTTTCTGCCCTCCCTGAGAGGCTGCGCCCCTTTCCAGGCGTTGAAAGCGAGATTGAGAAATCTGCGCCCTTCCTGTTGTGATTCCGATAGTGTGTTCATAGTCTGTTTATTTTATGTAGGTTATTGATCAATTCGTTATCTGCCATCGCAGCAAGCATGGCGGGGGTGAGGCGATAAACGCCTTTCTCGGGTGCCGGCACTCCGGTGAGCGACTCTATCCGATCATCATCGCCACAGATGCCGGGATATAGCGCCAGGGTGCCGTCCGGTCGGCGCATCGCCACAGGTGAGCGTCCGGTGGCGGCGGTGAATGGATTGTGCTGCCTCAATGTAAGCTCCGCGCTCTGCTCTCTCACCGGCGCGGGGGCGCTCCAGCTGCCGAGCTTCACCGACACGGGACGGAGACACTGCGGAGGGACCCTCACCGATGCGCAAACCGCTCCGCTCTGCCACGCTGCCGCCGCTGCCGCAAACTCACCCTGCGGAAGCAGTTCCGGCTCAAGAGCGGCGAGCATGGTATAATACCAACTATCGATTACAGCCGTGAGCATATCGTCGAGCCCGGGAGTGGTTGCCGTGGCGATGCCGCTGAGGGGCTCCCACCCGTGGAGCAATTTCCAGCGGGTGAGAATTTCCTCAAGGGTCAGCACTGTGACCTGTGTGTTCATAGTCGTTTTAAATAAAGGTTAATAAGGCTACTTCAATCCTTGAATACCACCCTGGTGTGTGCCTTGGGATTGCGGAGCACAAGGCAGCTCGCCTCGGTAATCACCACCGCCTCGGTGTTTCGCGTGCCCACCATCTTCATGTCGATTTTCTCGGCTTTCATAGGCTGCTGCACATACTTGGTGAGATATTCGGGATCCACGATCAGTCCGTCGCGGGCGTGCTCACACTGGTCAAACACCTCGGAATAAATCACCAGCAGCGTGCCGAACTTGCTGTGAATCTCGTTGAAGTCGATGCCCCAGTGGGTCACTTTGTCCTTCGCGGCAAGCACTCTTGTAGCATCGAGATTGCTGATGTCGGAGATCAGCGACGAGCCTGCGAAAAGAATCTTCCTGCCCGAGCCGGAGGCGCTGCCGGTAAAGGCTTTCTTCATTATCTCGGTGATTTTCTCCGGAGTAATCTCCCCGTCGCGGTAGCTGACCGCATTCTCCGCCTGACTCCATATTCCGCCGGTAAACATGATTTCATCACCTCTCTCAGCCTGCATGATGCGTGCCTTGCTGCCGAACATAAAGCTCTTTTCCATGCACATTCTCATGTCGGCGATCGCCACCTCCTCCTGATCTACAAACGACCAGCCTACCTCTTTGGCACTCTGCCGCATGATATGGCTCTGCTCGACCTGAGCCTTGAAAATCTGGCAGAAATTCTGACTCTTCTTTGGCAACGCCTCATATTGGGGAGTGAGAACATCAAGCTCACCCGCCGCGCGACCCATTCTCACCAGGGTTGCGTTGGGTATCGAACCCTTGACTGTGCCGTCCTCCTCGCCGTTCACGGCTATAACCTTGATTTTATTTTTATCTACGACCTCAGTCACATATAGCACCAGACCGGTCGCCGCCGACATATCCTGCGCCTTCACTCCGTTTACTCCCGGAATCAGGATTGTGTCAGACACCGAAAACACATTGTCATCCTTCGTGGTGAGAATGTAGATAGCCTTTCCTCCGGGGTGAACGGTATCGGTAGCCGCGAGCGTACCCATCATCTGGGTGGTGGGCTTCTTGGTATCCACGCTGTAATACTCCACTATCATGCTTTTGCACTTCCGCGCGCCTATCATACGCGAAATCTGATCTACCGGAGTAGCCATTGGCTTCAGTTTGGTCACACGGTCATCCACCTCATTTCTGATGAGACCGGGAGTAATCTGTTCCACTACTGTTGTGGTCAGAGGACCGTCTGTGATATGCTCACCGCCGGCAAAGCCGGGTGTGATATTTACATTATTTTCCATAGTTTTTTAATCAGTTGGTTTGTAGGGACATGGCGCGCCATGTCCACCTTAAAAATAATTTGAAATTTACATAATTTTTCTCATGCATCCCACGCACCGGGCACTATGCACTCGATAGAGTCATCGCCCATAGCCACCTCGCTCTCGTCAGGCACACGGG
>CAMWYV010000186.1 GCA_947178565.1 uncultured Porphyromonadaceae bacterium
GACTGTGATATGAATAAGTATGTGATAATTTTTATTAAAGAATTTTTTCTTTAATTGAAATAATGTGGTATATTTGCCACACCAAACTTAAAATAGAAAGAGTATGGAAAATAGAAAGTTGAAAATAAGAGACTTGACTTTGCGCGACGGACAGCAGTCGCTGTTTGCAACCCGTATGAGTCAGCAGACCATAGACCGTCTGTTGCCTTTTTATGAGAATGCGGGCTACTATATAATGGAAGTGTGGGGCGGTGCAGTGCCCGACTCGGTGATGCGTTACCTCGGTGAATCTCCTTGGGACAGACTCCGCAAGTGCTCTGAGGCTATGAAGGGCAAGTCACTTCTTAGCGCACTTTCACGCGGACGCAATCTGTTTGGCTACGTGCCTTATCCCGACAGTGTGCTTGAGGGTTTTTACAAGGAGGCAATTGCCAACGGTCTTAATGTGATGAGAATTTTTGACGCGCTCAATGATATAGACAATGTGCGAGAGAGTATCCGTATGATCAACAGTCTCGGTGGAATTGCCGATGGTGCAGTATGCTACACGGTTGATCCCAAGGATGAGGCTCCTGCCGCAAAAGGTTTCGGCGCGAAACTAAAGTCTCTTTTCGGCAAGTCTGACGCTCCTGAAAAGATCTTTACCGACGAATACTTTGTAACCAAGGCTAAAGAGATGGAGGCGCTTGGAGCTAAGATTATCACTCTCAAGGATATGGCGGGTCTTGTTAATCCGCTCAGAGCCGCTTCTATCATCTCCGCGCTCAAGCGCGAGCTGAGTGTACCGGTTGATTTCCACACCCACTGCACTCCGGGTTATGGTCTCGCTTCTTCGGTTATGGCTATGATTCACGGTGTTGATATTCTTGACACCAATATCTGGTGGTTTGGAGGCGGTTCTGCCGCTCCCGCTATCGAGCTCATCTATATTTTTGCTCAGCGTCTCGGCATCGAGGTTGATGTGAATATGGAAGCTGTAGGCGAAATTCGCAATGAGCTCCTCAGTGCCCGTAAGGAACTTTCTCAGTTTGACCTCGTTAAGGAATTGCCGATTGAGTTTGATCCTCTTAAAGATACTCTTCCTGAAGAGATTTCACGTCACTTTGATGAAGCGATCAGATGCGGTAAGGAGAATGATGAGGAGGGTATGCTCGAGCACTGTCATGCTATCGAGGCATATTTCAGATTCCCCAAACCCAACGAACTGGTTAAAAATGCCGAAGTGCCGGGCGGTATGTATTCAAACATGGTTGCGCAGCTCAAATCGCTTCAGGCTGACGATGTGCTCGACGAGGCTATGGCTCTCATTCCCAAAGTGCGTCGTGACGCAGGTCTTGTGCCTCTTGTGACTCCCACCAGCCAGATTGTAGGCAGTCAGGCTGTGTTCCTCGCACTTGACCGTAAGAAAGGCAACCCCGATTACTCCAACACCTCAAATCAGTTTATGTCGCTGATTAAGGGCGAGTACGGAAAGACCCCTGTTGCGGTTGATCCGGCATTCCGTGAAAAGATTACCGGCGACCCGATTGAGCATCCCTACGATGTAAGCCAGTACAAGAAACCCGATAACCCCGTCCTTGAAGAATTCGGCGGTGTTAAACTCGCTGCAAATGATGAGGAATACCTGTTGCTTGAACTTCTTCCCGCTGTTGCAAACGGATTCCTTCGTAACAAACGCGCTGCTGAATATGCGGCAAAGCAGGCGGAGGAAGCGAAAAACGCACCGGTAGAAGAGGTTGTTGAAGAAAAAATGGAGCCTATTACAGGTGAAGTGCTTTCAGGTCCGATGCCCGGCACAATCCTTGAAATATGCGTCAAACCGGGTGACTCTGTCAAGAAAGGTGACAAACTCCTTGTTTACGAATCCATGAAGATGGAAAATGATGTGGAGGCGGAGCACGATGCAGTTGTAAAGCGCATCTTTGTGAAGCCCGGTGACCGTTTTGCCGGCGAAGCACCCCTCATCGAATTCCAGGACTAACCCCGTTTTCTATAAATGAAAAATGAGCAGCACGTTGAGTGCTGCTCATTTTGTTATAAGTATTTTACTCCGACCTGTCTGACCGGTCCGACGTGTCTGACGAGTCTTAAAATCACTTGTTATTGTTTCTGTGATTTATTCTGGCTTTCATCATTTGCTCTCTAATACCGCCATCCTGTAAAAACATCTGTTGTTGCTTCTCTATCAACCTTCTCAGCATATATGTTGCTTGATTTAACAGGGTGATACATAAATTGCAAATTTCTTCATCATTGAGACGTGGCATCAATTCACTATGAT
Organism: uncultured Porphyromonadaceae bacterium; assembly: GCA_947178565.1. Taxonomy (GTDB): domain Bacteria; phylum Bacteroidota; class Bacteroidia; order Bacteroidales; family Muribaculaceae; genus Paramuribaculum. The sequence goes on from CAMWYV010000186.1 coordinate 2,282, forward strand.
GAGTCATTAATGTTTTACTTTTGCAAAATTCTCGTAACCGAGTATATCTCGGATGTTCATAGTTCCATATAGTGAGATTTCTTACTCTAAGATAATCTTCATAGTCGAGAAGAAGTTCTTCAAGACTGGCTTTGGCTACATTTGTTAGTTTTATTTCAGTATCTGAAGAGGTAGTAGAGGCTTTGCTTCCTTCTGCGATATTCTGTTTGCCTGAACGAGCTGCTTGAATCATCTGGTCAATTGTTCTGTCTCCTTTCTTAAGATAATTTCGCGTAAAATAATATGTGATGTCGTAAATTATCTCAGAAATCTTGTAAACTATTAGACTTCTATAACCGCCTTTATTCTTAAGAAACGAGTTTGCCATAATTTGATTGGTAATTTTCTCAAAGGTAGAAAAAAATGAGCAATCGGCTTAAAAAGACCTCCATTAGTCTAAAAAATTATTATATGTAGCCCCACAATAGCATTTTTTAGTATTTTTGCGGATGATTCAAGCGCCAAAGAGTTGTCGTGTGGGTCAGTAATATAAAAAGGTGTTATTGAAATTTTATCTTCAAATCTCGAACTTGGCGGTTTGAATTTCCACGAAGGTAAGGTTGGCAATAGCACCTGCATCGGTAGCATATATCCTGTCGTGACTGACAGATTATATAGCTGTATCGGTGTGGGGCTATTGTTTTATCCGTGGAAAAGGTACGCCAAGACCTGAGATTTGGATAAAACGAGATATATTCCTCACACCTTTTTTGTATCCAAATCTAAATGTTTCAAAAGAGGATGAGAAACACAGTTAGTAATATGACAAACGAAGAGAAAAATGCTCGATTTCTCGCTTTGTATTGCATGATTCTTGCAGATGGAGTAATTGATGCACGTGAATTGGAAACCTTGTATAAGATTGGCATAGAATCTTATGGGTTGACTCCTGAACAGATTTCGATTTGTGTTAAAAGCACAGGCAACTCTTTTAATTTGCCTGATAAGCAGGAAGAAAAGATACAGCTAATGTATGAGTTGGCACAAATAGCTTGGGCAGATGGAATTCTTGAGGAAAGTGAAGTTGATTTATTGAAGACTTATGCTCAAAAAATGGGATTTGATGAGGGTAATATAGACCAAATCGTAGATTATTTATTGAACAAAGCTAAAGAGAAAGTGCCTTTTGTGAATGTTCTTAACGAAATATTAATGTCAAAATGAGGTAATTATGAGTCTGTTTAAATTGTTTGCCACAAAACAGGTATCTTCTATCCAGCAAGCCCAGCAAGGAACTTATGTAATATCTACAGTAATGTTTCCTGATGAAGATTATAT
>CAMWYV010000187.1 GCA_947178565.1 uncultured Porphyromonadaceae bacterium
GTTATGGACTATATAGACGGAATGACTCTTGCCGAGATGATAAAGAGGCATGATCCATGGCTGACTGACGAGAGGCATATTGTCAAGATACTGCGTGAACTCGTGAATGTGGTTGATTACCTGCACCGCCACAATGTGGTGCACTGCGATATCAAGCCTGATAACATCATGCTTACTGCAAACGGCAAGAATCTGGTGCTTGTTGATTTTGACAAGAGTTATACCGATGCTCTGAACGATACTTCCGGTCACCCCTACAAGTATGGTTTGCCGTCGGAGGCTAAAGGGAGGTTTGCAATTGATTTCCGTGGCATGGGAATGGTTGTGGAGAAGCTGAAGGCTAATGTTCCAGACTTTAAATTCAGCCGATACCGGCAGTTTGTCAAGGCTTGCTATAATCAGGATGTGGATTGTGAGATTCTGAGTTCACTTCTTGATTATACTCCGTCGTCCCGCTTCCGGACAAAAGCTATAGATGTGTCTGTCATTGTCGCGGCGGTTATCCTTGTGGTGACCTATCTTATTAAACCCGCAGATATTGAGCCGGAAATGGGTGTCATTATCAAGCCGGATTCAGTTGAGGTGCCGGGCGATTCTGTTGCCGGAACGGTTGATGTGTCAACCAGACAGGAGGCGATTATTCAACCGCCGGTCACTGCTCCAAAACAGACCTCATCGGGTTCTTCCGAGGCTGACGAGTCAGAGAGTATCGAAGAACGGTTTGCGATTCTGTGCTACGAGGTGCAGCCGTATTTCGATGAGTTGATAACCGCCTTAAATAACCTTGACATTTTAAAGAGCGACACCACCTTGTCGCGGCATGAACTTTTGGAACACTGGAACAGATATAGCGATTTGAGCCACAAAAATATAGGCGTGGTTATGGATAAGACACGCCATATTTTTTATGATGTCAGTGTTGAAGAACTTGGCAATTATATGTCCGCCACTCCATCCTACAAGCAGTATATATCTCGCTCAAAAGAGGTTACCGATGCTTACAACAGGGAAATAGACAGGCGCCGGAAGCAATAGCCGTTCGGTTACGCTATCACTTCTACTGTCTCAAGTCCTTTGAACTTAGCCGATTCGTAGGCTCCAAGATCCTCGCCGTTGCGAATCACATGAGCAACCACAAACCGATGCCCCACAGCAAGCTGGCTTATTGTCAGCAGGTCACCTTTGCAAATGTTATGACTCCCTTTTACCATATCTACAACAAACTGAAAATCGCCAAGATACGTGAGCATCAGCTCCCTATTCGGCTCATACGATATGCGTAATCTTGCACCGGCTTCAAGATTCTGCACCTCCAGACACTCTATCGGAGTGAAGAGGGAAATATCGGCATCCTCGCCAAGATCTTTAATAAGCGACTCATAGTCAGTATAGCCGAGATAGCGGGCTATTATGTTCATGGTTGACAGGCGTGGAACGACCTTGTCGGTCTTGAAGCCGAACAGCCGCTTCAAGGTATTCACCCCGAGTTTTTCACCTGTTGAGTCGCATATCGCTTGTGAAAGCACCTCAAAATCGGCACTGTGGGTCATATCCAGCCCTACTTCGCGGCATAGTCTGCATAATATCTCGTTGTTGTTTGGCATATCGGTAGTTTCAAAAAAACTTTTGCAAATATAACCGTAATTTTCAAATAGCTTACAAAACTATTATGCTGTTGCTTTTGTAATTATTAAGGACAATAATTTTTTTGAAAATGAAAATACTTGTGATTAACGGAAGCGCCCACCTGAATGGTTGCACAGACCGCGCTCTGCGTGAGGTTGAGACCACTCTGAGTGAGCTTGGCGTTGAATATGAGCGCATCAATATAGGCAATAAAGATATCCGCGGATGCATAGGTTGTAATTTTTGCCGCGAACACAAACGGTGCGTGTTCAATGACATTGTCAACGAGGTTGCTCCCAAATTCGCTGAAGCTGACGGCATTATTGTCGGTACTCCGGTCTATTATGCGGGAGCCAACGGTCAGGTGCTCTCGTTTCTTGACCGACTTTTTTACAGTACTTCCGGCACAATCGACAAGGCTATGAAAGTTGGAGCCGCAGTGGTATCATCGCGTCGTGCAGGCTCGACATCTGCGTTTGATGAAATCAACAAGTACTTCACTATCAGCGCTATGCCCATCGTGTCAAGCACATATTGGAATGAGGTGCATGGCTTCACCGCGCAGGATGTTGAGGATGACAAGGAGGGATTGCAGACAATGCGCAATCTCGCACGCAATATCACCTTCATGATCAAGGCAATATCGGCTCAGAAAGCAACCGAAGGCATTCCCGCTCAGGAGCGGGGCGCATTTACAAGTTTCCACACGGAGGGATAACTCATTCCCAACAGCGCAATCAATCAGCGCTTACGCACCGGATCGCAGGTAAGCCCTACGCCAAGCTTTTTGAAAATCTTCTGGTCAACTTCACCGAGCATAACTGTGGAGTGAACCTGACAACCGTTGAGCTGAGGCAGCACTTCAAGGGCGCGACGGCAGTTTTCGTCTCTCGAACTGAGGACGGACAGCGCTACAAGCACTTCATCGGTGTGGAGGCGTGGATTGTGTCCTTGAAGATAATTGAGTTTTGTAAACTGAATCGGCTCTATCATTACCTGAGGAATCAATTTTACAGCATGGTCAATACCCGCAAGGTGCTTTACGGTATTGAGTATCAGTGCAGCGCTCGGTCCTAACAGGTCGCCACTCTCCGCAGTGATGATAGTACCGTCGCCAAGCTCAATTGCGCTGGACGGCTTGCCACATTTCTCAGCGCGTTCCCGCGCGGCAGCGACAGGGCGTCGGAAAGAAATATCTATCTTAGCCTGCTTCATCAGCAGAGCAATCTTGTTCACCTCGCTGTCTGTTCCTGTACCCAGCGCAAGATGATTGAGCGCAGTGAAGTAGCGGCGAACAATCTCATTCTTCGATGCATCGCAGCACACTTCGTCATCGCTGATGCAGAAGCCGACCATATTCACTCCCATATCGGTAGGCGATTTATATGGATTTTCACCATAAATACCTTCAAACAAGGCATTCAGCACCGGGAAGATTTCGATATCTCGGTTGTAGTTGACAGCTATTTTATCGTATGCCTCAAGGTGGAAGGGGTCGATCATATTGATATCATTGAGGTCGGCGGTTGCCGCCTCATATGCGATGTTTACCGGATGCTTGAGTGGAAGGCTCCACACGGGGAAAGTCTCGAACTTGGCGTATCCTGCTTCTATACCGCGCTTATGCTCATTGTATAACTGACTGAGACACACTGCCATTTTGCCGCTCCCGGGACCGGGAGCAGTTACAATAACCAACGGGCGTGTGGTTTCTATATAGTCGTTGTGACCGAACCCCTCGTCAGAAGCTATCAGACCCACATTATTGGGATATCCCTCTATAGTGTAATGATAATAGGTGGTAATGCCTAACCTTTCAAGACGGCTACGGAAAGCATCCGCACTGATCTGACCGTTATAGTGGGTTATGACAACCGAGCCAACCATGAAGCCACGCTTCTGAAACTCATCTCGGAGACGGAGAACATCCATATCATAGGTGATGCCCAAATC
>CAMWYV010000188.1 GCA_947178565.1 uncultured Porphyromonadaceae bacterium
ATCTAATACCATGAAAAACTGGGTGCAAAGGTATTGACTAGTATTGTAAACTCCAAATGAATGAGCTGTATTTAACTTTAAATTAACATAAGGGCCTTTAAGTATAGATAGTATTAAGAAATATTAACTATTATAAGCGTACAGTCACTTGATTTCCGGCTGAATGTGCCGTAATCTCCGGGGCATAATGGCTTTGTGCAGTCGCGATTCCGGATGCGAATTTGCCGGCATTGTTTACCCACATTTCATATTCAATCACGAAAGTACCTTTAGGCAGATGCTCTACAAAAATATTAGTGCTGCTGTCTCTGTTTTCGCGATAGAAACAGATACCGTCGCTCCATATCGGAGCAGGGGTCTGCTCCACAGGCTCAAAACAGGCGGCTCGGCTGTCTGTGATAGCGAGATAGTCAATTGCTGATTCGCTCTTGATAGTCAGTGTAATCTTAACCTTATCGCCCACGGTGAGGCTATTCCGCTTTTCCCAGCCGCTTTTCCCGGCAACGATAAACTGTTTTGTGATGCTTAACTGATTACAGCTTGCTGCGTTGACGTTTTCCATCGTTTTGGTGTCAATGCTGATTACTCCTCCCCATGCGGGGGTATTGTTACTCCTTATTATATTAAGGTGAGTGCCGGAGGCAGTTTTGAGATTAAGGCTGATTTTTGTTTCTCCGGCATATTTTGTGGATTCGCCAGGGAGATTCTTTCCGTTAAGTTTGAAATTAATTTTGCCGGATTCTGAAATCCATTCGGGTGAAGAATTAAGAATCGCAGCAATTACTTCAGATGCTACAGAAGAGTTGCCCCAGTCGGTAGCCTGCTTCTGAAGAACAAGCCACTGGGTAATCTTTTCAATCTGCGGTGCTCCTGGCGTGATTGTTGTATAAGCATTAAGAGCCGAAGCGGTAGCTGAAAGTGCCGATAGAGCTGACGTGCGGTTGGTAAGCGGCTGCCACCACATTCCTTTATCCTGTGATACTGTCGCATATTCATCAAGCGATTTCATTATTGTTGCCGCTGTAGCCTTGTTGCCGGAGCGGTAGAGCAGGAGAGCCGCATTCGCTTTTCCTGCTATATCCATTCCTTTCCAGTTCTTTATAATACGCTGGCTTGTAGTGGAAATCATGCTCCTGCCGATGGTAGAAGGGGTATATTCGGGATATCGGGTGACGGTTTCGGTATAGGTGGTAAAGTCTGAGTTCGGGTATTTGCTGAAGATAGAAGTATATTCTTTCTCAATATATTTCAGACCTTTGTTTATGATATTTGTGAGGTCATTATTGGCAGGCATAAACTTCAGAGAGTTCAATTTTCCTAATGTATTGAGCACGGAGGTTGTCGCCCAAAGAGATGGAGAGCTATATTGTTTCATCCAGCATATTCCGCCGTCTGTGCTCTGTAGATTGCTGATAAACTTAGTGGCTTCGGCAATAGTTTTTTCACACTCCTTTTTATTAAGCAGCAGTGCGAGACGGGTCATTCGCTCGGTGTCACTCTGAGCGTTCTGCATCCATGGAGTAGCTGCGAGTAGCATAGTTTTCAGTTCGCTGTTCCGCTCGAGCATACTTGTCATGATACTGTCCGAGGGATTGCTCAGCCAATACTCAAGAGCCTCTCCGATTTGCGGATAGCGTTCGATTACCCCTTTTGCGATAGCCGCGGAGAATATATTTCGCGCTGCATCAATAGCAGATATAGGATTGCTCTGTTGTAGTCCGGGAAGGGCAGTGACAACATACCATATCGGATTGTCACAGTAAGTAAGGGTTACTTGCGCATCCGCTCCATACTCCGGTAGCTTCATACTGAATTTATTCTCATCGGCAGAAATGTAGAAATCAGTAGATTCAAACACAGGAGTTGAAGAGGGCAGTATCGGTATCAGTGCCTGCTCTCCGTCACTGAATCCTTTAGTAGAACTCTTTATGCGGAAACATAGGAACGGAATGTCAAACGGTGCAGATACTTTGGTGCGGACAGAAGCGGAACCACTTGCCCCTATTTCAGTTGTGTATGTCTCACTTTGTAGGATTTCTCCGTCAGATGGATTGAGAATCTCAACCTCGGTCTGCGCGGTAGTAGCATTTTCTGTAGTATTGAATACCTGAGACTCGATGAATATTTCATCACCTGTGCGTATAAACCGTGGAAGGTTTGGTGTAACCATTATAGGTTTTGATGCAATAGCTGAGCGGGTCATTGATGCGGTTCTCAGGTCGGTTGTGTATGCCATAGCGCTGAGAATCCATGATGTATTTGCATTAGGTACAGTAAATGAGTATGAAAGGTTACCCTGTTCATCAGTAGTGAGTATCGGAGCGAAAAATGCGAGTGGCACTTCGCTGTCGCGATACTCGAAGTTATCGGTGTTTCCACCTTCTTCGCTATTGCCAGCATCCGCTTCTTCCTCGATTGCCTCCTCTTTCGCCATATCCACGGTCACGGCAGCGGCAACCTTGCTTTCCATCAATACTGCTTCAGGGGCTTCAGCTACATCTTCACTTACCTCTATTCCGTTTGCCATGCTTCTTGCACTGTACGTCATCATTACACCACCTCTTATCATTCTCGGATTGAAGCTACGGTTATATGTATTCAGTTCAGGTGTAAAGATGTCACTACAAGTAAGGTAGCTGAATGGCGAGATAAGATTTGTGTAGGAGCTGGAGAAAGCTCTGGGAGCATTGAAATCCATTTCGGGAACATATCCGATCCGCGGTTGGAAATCAAGGGAGTGATTGTCGAAAGTTTTCAGTGCGGCATTGAACATATCAAGCATCATTGCCGCTTTTACTCCGGCACTGTCTGCGCTTGTAACCTTAAAGGTGATGTTTTCCTGTGAGCCGGGAATAAGCCTGTCTCTCCAGGTTTCAGTTGTGATGGATATGTTGTTGGAGGGTTTGCGTGATTCAATACTGATTCTTTCGGTAGTGCTCTTGTAATCAGCAAGGCTGAAAAGCCAGAGTTGTGCGTCATCTATGTTTTCCGGAAGGTTTATTTCCAGCTTGTGCATTCCCGGTGAATATGTAAGCCACTCCTGCCTGATTGTTTTGTCTTTGCTGACTATGGTGTAAAGCATGTTTGTTACTTTGTTTGAAGTGCCAACAAGTAATTCTGAGCCGTCAGTGACCCTCTTTTGGGGTATCCACAATGTTGTTTTTCGCGGAGGCATAGCGTCATCCGGGCGGTAAACGGCGATATTGCCGATTCCTTCAGTTGGCGCGTTGTCGGCATTGAATATGAAGGTATAGACTCCTGATGGGAGTGCCGAAAGATCAACCGGCTTGCCTGTTTCAAATTCACCGCGCAAAACAGTGTCATTGTCTGCAACAACACAGAATCTTACGGGTTCTTTTACCGGCATTCCTTCTGCATCTGCTGCGTAAGCATTAAGGCGCACAGGTGCGGAAATATCTATATCTGCGGGAATATTGGCTATAATGCGATATTTTGTGCCGAGGGTAAATGATTTATGTGCGGTTGCACTTTCACCGGTTGCTGACGTTGCAGTAAAATTAGCCGAGAAAGCACCGGATGTATTCGGGGCAAGATCGTAGTCTGATTTTGTTACAG
>CAMWYV010000189.1 GCA_947178565.1 uncultured Porphyromonadaceae bacterium
CATCCATTCAGGAAGAAATATAAATTTGTATCAGGTCGTCACTTAAGTCAAAATTCTCAGTTGATGAAGATGCTCCTTCTTAGCAGCAGGTGTCTATCATATACACATTCCAGTAATCTTTATTTTTATAATTTTGGGTCTGTTAACGATTGGTGACCTGTTATGCCGCTTTGTCGGTAAAAATCACTCGGAATTATATTTTATTTGCTCTTAACAGGCTAACTGCTATATCTTTGCATAAAATTCATTAATATGCGAATAAAAGGTATAGTATCAGCGGCGTTTTTGATTCCGTTGGCACTGTCGGCTCAACAAACATGGACTTACCGGCAGTGTGTGGATTATGCACGCGAAAAAAACATCTCACTGCAGCAGGCTCGATTGAGTGCCGAGAGTAGTAAAATCAATCTTGAGGCTGCAGAGGCGCAGTGGCAGCCCACTCTGTCGTTTGCCACAACACAAGCTTATACCAATACTCCATGGGCGGAAGGCAAGGATAAAAATTCTTATGCAAGTAACTATGGGCTTAATGCAGGCTGGAGTATATGGAATGGTGGTGAGCGTACGGCTACCATCAACCAGCGTAAGGTGCAGGTCAAGGCTTCCGAGGCAAGTGTTGACGGATTGGAGACAGATCTTGAACAGAACATTCTGCAAGTATATGTCAATCTGCTCTATTCACGTGAGGCAATAGAAATATGTAAGGAAGCGGTGGAGCTTAGTGCGGCGCAGGAGAAGCGTGCCGTTCAGCTCATGCAGGCAGGCAAAATGTCAAAGGTAGATTACGCCCAGATTGCTGCTCAGGCGGAGCAGGACAACTATTCGTTGGTGAATGCTCAGGGAAACTACGCTTCGCAGTGTACGGAGCTGAAACGGTTGCTCGAACTCGGAATTGACAGTGACGTGGAGCCGCAGCAGGTTGACTGGAGCCGTGATGAGATTATAGCAGCATTACCACCGATAGCAGAAAGCTACAATCTCGCATTGTCTATAGATAATCAATTGAAGGCGGCTGTTCTTCAGGCGGAAGCAGCCAAAATGCAAGAGCGGGTGGCTAAGTCATCCGGATTACCGCAGATAAGTCTGAACGCCGGGATAGGAACCGGATATTATGCACCGGGAACAGCGTTCGTGACTCAACTTAAAAGAGGAGTGAACGAAAACATTGGTGTGACTGTGACTGTTCCTATTCTTGACCGCAAGCAGACCAAAACCGCGGTTGCCCAGGCAAAAGTATCGGCGCTCGACGCTGACTTGACCAGAGAGGCGCGTGAAACCACAATCGGCAGGGATATTGAATCGCTCTACACCGATGTGCGTTCTGCGCAAGCACGTTATCTTGCTGGTGAAAAGCAGGTGGAAGCGGCTACTCTTAGCAATGATCTTGTAAATGAGCGTTTTGAACTGGGATATGTCAATCCGGTGGAACTACTTGCCGCTCACAATGCTCTCACCTCTGCAAAGAGAGAACTTACCCAGGCAAAATATATGACCATGCTCGGTAAGAAAAAAATTGAAATATATAGAACGAATACAACAACGCTATAATTATGAAATACTTATCTCATACATTTGCCATTCTCGCGGTTGTACTTATTGCCTCATGTTCAGGCAAACCGGAGGTGACTCTTGAAACCGCTCCCGTGACAAGAGGAGATGTTACCAAAACCATAACCGCTACCGGCACTGTAGAATCAAAAACACAGGTGGATGTCGGTACTCAGGTAACCGGTATTATCTCAGAGCTTTATGCCGACTATAATTCAATAGTCAAGAAAGGGGAGTTGATCGCAGAGATTGAGAAAACTCTTCTTGAGAGTGAGCTTAAAAGCGCGAATGCCAATATGGAGAGTGCGCGTCTCACAGACGAATATAATAAAAAGAATTTTGAACGCGACCGGGCTCTTCATGAGCGTCAGCTGATAAGCGATTATGAGTTTGAGACCTCGCGGAAGGATTATCAGGTTTCTAAAAACGCTTACGAAAAGAGTCAGGCGGACCGTGTGAGAGCGGCAAAAAACCTAAACTATGCCGAAATATATTCGCCCATCGACGGCATAGTGATTTCCCGCGAGGTTGAGGTTGGACAGACTGTGGTATCAAGCATGAATGTTGCGAATCTATATGTTATAGCTGATTTGGAAAACATGAGGGTGATAGCTGATGTGGATGAGGCTGATATAGGTCAGGTAAAAGTCGGTCAGGAAGCTAAATTCACAGTGTCGGCATATCCCGATGACGTTTTCACCGGCACTGTTACGGAAGTACGTCTCAATCCTACGACAACCAACAATGTGGTGACCTATGAAGTGGTGGTTGATGCACATAATCAGGATATGAAACTTATTCCCGGTCTCACCGCCGAAATCACCATATATACCCTCAGTGAGAAAAATGTGCTTATAGTTCCGCAGAAGGCACTTCATTTTACTCCTCATGAATATCCGGATTCGCCCGGATTGCCCAAGTTTAAGGATGCGGGTGAAGCTACTCCTGGCACAAGAAGAGTGTGGGTGCTCGACGGCGATAATCTCGTGGCTACCGATATCACTGTCGGCGAGGCATCAGGTAGCAATGTTGTTGTGACTTCAGGTCTGAAGGACGGTGAAACTGTGGCTGTCAGTTATCAGGCTGCCGCTCCTCAGGATGATCAGTCTGGGCAGCAGACTCAGTCAAGTCCTTTTGCTCCGAAACCGCCGCAGCGTAAAAAATAAATTGTTATGAGCGAACAGGCTAAGAAAGAAATAATAAAAGTATCTGATTTGCGCCGTGAATTTATTGTTGGCGGTGAAAAGGTAAAGGCACTCAGGGGAGTGTCCTTTACCATTCACGAAGGTGAGTTTGTAACTATTATGGGTACCTCGGGCTCGGGTAAATCCACGCTACTTAATATCTTAGGTTGTCTTGATACTCCTACTTCGGGTGAATATATCCTTGATGGTACGAGTGTGCGGACCATGAGCAAAGATAAAAGAGCGGTGCTGCGAAACCGCAAGATAGGTTTCGTGTTTCAGAACTATAATCTGCTGCCAAAAACAACAGCGGTTGAGAATGTGGAACTTCCGCTGCTATATAACCCGGCTGTCAAGCCGAAAGAACGGAGGGAGTTGGCTATAGAGGCTCTTGATGCTGTTGGACTGGCTAACCGGTTGGAGCACAAAAGTAATCAGATGAGCGGTGGTCAGCAGCAGCGTGTCGCAATCGCGAGAGCGCTGGTGAATAATCCGGTGCTTATACTAGCCGACGAAGCTACCGGAAATCTTGATACACGCACCTCTTTCAGCATTTTGGTGCTTTTTCAGCAGCTGTATGCAAAGGGCAGAACGATTATTTTCGTCACCCACAATCCGGATCTTGCCGCGTACTCGTCGCGAAATATCGTACTACGTGACGGCAAAGTGATTTCAGACACAATCAATCCTTCTCCGGCGTCCGCTAAGGAAATGTATGATTCATTACCTATTCCCGATTAATGTCATGAATATCATAAATCTGTTGAAAATTGCGCTGAAAGCGTTGAATAACAATAAGCTGCGCTGCTTTCTGACTATGCTCGGCATTATTATCGGTGTTGC
>CAMWYV010000190.1 GCA_947178565.1 uncultured Porphyromonadaceae bacterium
TTTTGCCCTCCAACGCGCCGGTATTTCCTGCATTTTGGCCAACCTTAAAACGCGCCACCAAATCGTATTGCGGTGGCAATACGGGCACTACTTTTCCTTTTCCTTCGTCGCCCCACTGGAGCCCTAATAACACATCGACTTTCATAATCACTTGTGCTGTTTTTTTGCGGTATTTTTATTTGTTTGCAAGGTTTTGTCGGCTGACGCACGGCTTTTTTTCGCGCATCGTGAGCACACACCGTAGATATACAGATCGGTATACGCCGGACGGAATGTGCCAAACCGGAGTGAAGAGAGGGTGGTGTCTATAGCTGAATCTTTGATTTCACGCACTTTACCGCATCGGGTGCATACAAGGTGGTGATGATTGTTTAGACCGGCTATTTTTTCATATTGAGCGGGCTGTCTGCCAAAAGTGCGGCGTCTTACAAGGGTCGCCTCGGCAAGCAGTTCCAGCGTGTTGTAAACGGTTGTACAACTGACATGGTAGCCATCTGAGTGAAGAGCGGCGTGCAGAGACTCAACCGTAAAGTGTTCGTTGAGGTCAAACACTTTTTCCAATATTGCATACCTTTCCGGAGTCTTGCGCAATTTATGCTGCGAAAGATACCGGGTAAAGGCTCCCATTGCGGCTGATTTAACCTTGTCATCGCTCATCGCTTACAAAATTATATATTCCGCGGGATTTGCCAAAATTATTTAAGGTTTTCGCGAACCCGTTGAAGATAGGCTTTCATCGCCTCGGAATCTCTGGCGGAGACTATTTCTTTTAACTTTGCAAGCTGGTCTGTGATTCGTTCAAGCTGTTCGGGAGTATTAGGATTGAAGAGAATTTCACTGAGCAGAAAATCATCCTCACTCATCAGACCTTTAGCTATTTTCATGTGACGTTTGAATGTGGTTCCAGGTGCATCCTGATGTTTCATTACCGATGCGAATACAAGGGTTGAGGCAAAAGGAACAGACAGTGAATAGGCTATAGTCTGGTCATGCTCTTCAAAGGTATATTCTTCGATATGGAGACCAAGACGAGAATAAATATCTTTGAAGAAAACCTTGCCGAGACAATCGCCCTCGGTAATGATTATCGCATTTTCATCCGCCAGATTTCCGAGGGATGCGAAAGTTGGACCAAACATCGGGTGAGTGCTAACATACGGGTGTCCGCACGTAGCATAGAATTCAGGCAAGCCGTTTTTTACAGACGCGATGTCAGATAGAATGCAATTTTTCCCGATGTGTGGAAGCACTGCCTTGAATGCATCAACAGTATATTTAACGGTTGCGGCATTGATTACCATATCAGGATTGAATTCGTCAATTTCGTCAAGAGATTCAAACCGCAGAGCATGGTAGGCAAAACGGAGTTTCTCGGGAGATGGGTCATATACGGCAACTTCATGGTCAAAAGACAGGAGATCGCTGAAAAATGAGCCCATCTTACCGGCTCCCAGAATGAGTATTTTCATTATTTCTTGATTCTGTCGTTAAGAACTTCAATTTGTTGACGCACTGATTCATCATGAATGGCAAGGAGAATCGTTTTCATGAAATCGGCACTCATGCCCATCTCCTCTCCGAGTTTTACACGGGTGCGCATCACATCATTGTAGCGCCCTGCCTGAACCACACTCATTCTGTGCTCTTTCTTATATTGACCGATTTCTCTGGAGATTCGCATTCGGTTACTGAGTATTTCAAGAAGTTCATTGTCAACCTTGTCAATCTGTTGGCGTAAGAGTGTTAGATTCTCTGTACTCTGTTTGGAATCGCGAACAACGAGTGTATTGAGAATAAAGTTAAGAATCTCCGGAGTGACCTGTTGAGAGGCATCGCTCCAAGCCTTGTCCGGATCACAATGACTCTCGATAATGAGACCGTTGAAACCCATATCGAGCGCTTCCTGGCATAAGGGAGCGATCAGTTCGCGCTTACCTCCGATGTGTGAAGGATCACAGATTATGGGAAGGTTGGGGAAACGCAGGCGCAATTCAATAGGAATATGCCAGTTTGGCATGTTTCTGTAAAGATGTTTGCCATAAGTGCTGAATCCGCGATGAATAGCACCGAGTTTTCTAATACCTGCGTTGTAGATACGTTGCATAGCGCCAATCCAGAGTTCGAGATCGGGATTGACGGGGTTTTTTACAAGTACGGTGACATCCGCATTGTTTTCTGTGAGCGTATCTGCTATTTCCTGCATGGCAAAGGGATTAGCCGATGTGCGCGCACCAATCCAAAGAATATCAATTCCGGCAGCAAGCGCTTCTTCAACATGCTGTTTTGTCGCAACTTCTGTCGCTGTGAGCATCCCGGTGGTTTCTTTCACTTTTTTCATCCACTCAAGCCCTGGTGCACCTACTCCTTCAAATCCTCCCGGCTTTGTGCGTGGTTTCCAGATTCCGGCGCGGAAAATTTTTATGCCGTTAGAGGCAAGTTCGTTGGCGGTGCATAATACTTGTTCTTCTGTTTCGGCACTACAGGGTCCCGCAATGATCAGAGGTCTATCGGTAGGATATCCTTCCGGTATGATTGACTGTAAATCTTCCATGACAATTATTTTAAGTTATTATAGTTTCGTGAGTTTAGCTTCTTTTAGTCTGTTTAGCGCTTTGCGCATATTCTCTTCTGTTGCACACAAGGATATTCGGATATATTTTTCACCGTTTGAGCCGAAAATGAATCCTGGTGTGATAAAAACACGAGCCTTGTATAGGGCATCATCAGCAAGTAGCTCGCCGGACTGACAGTTTTCAGGCACTTTTGCCCAAAGAAAAAGACCTTTCTGATCAGGATCAAATGTGCATCCGAGAGCGTTTGCAATTTCCTCAGCTACTTTGCGGCGGGCAGCATAAACGGTGTTAAGTTCGTCATACCAACTGTCATCGCATTGGAGCGCTTTGACTGCAGCAAGCATTACCGGCTTGAACATACCGGAGTCAATATTGGATTTTACTTTAAGAATCCAATTTACAAACAGGGGATTACTTGCCAGCATAGCCACACGCCATCCTGCCATATTGTGGCTTTTACTCAGTGAGTTGAGTTCAATGGCTATATCTTTTGCTCCCGGAACCGAAAGAATACTTTTCGGATTTTGGTTGAGGATAAAACTGTATGGATTATCGTGGGCGATGACGATATCATGCTTTTTGCCGAATTCAATTATTTTGGCATACAATTCGTCATCGGCAGGAGTTCCCGTAGGCATATGAGGATAATTCACCCACATCAGTTTAATCTTTTCAAGCGGGAGTTTTTCCAATGAGTCAAAGTCTGGTTTCCATCCATTTTCTTCCGTCAGATCATAAGTGAAAATCTGCGCCTGGGCAAGATTGCTAACAGAGGTATATGTCGGATAGCCGGGATTCGGTACAAGCACTCCATCGCCTGGATTAAGGAAAGCGAGAGATATATGTAGTATTCCTTCTTTGCTTCCTATAAGCGGTTGAATTTCTGTAACAGGATCAAGCTCAACATCATACCATTTTTTATACCAGTCAGCAAAAGCCTGTCTTAATGCCGGAATTCCCACGTATGGCTGATAGCTGTGATTTCCAT
>CAMWYV010000191.1 GCA_947178565.1 uncultured Porphyromonadaceae bacterium
ATTCAGATACTTCAGGGAAATCGCTATATTTGCAGAGAAAAAAGATACGCTATCAAAGATGAAGCATTTTTTATCACACATACTCCTCATCGCAACTGTTTTTACCGCATATGCACAGATCAATACCGATCAGGTTCTCAGATCCGGCAGAAGTGCGCTATACTTTGAGGATTATGTTCTTTCCATCCAATATTTTAACCAGGCAATCGCCGCCAAGCCATATCTTGCCCAGCCATATTTCTACAGGGCACTCGCGAAATTGAATCTTGATGATTTCAATGGCGCGCTCGCCGATGCATCGGAAGCTATCAGCCGCAATCAGTTTATGACCGATGCTTATGAGCTAAGGGCTGTTGCATATCAGAATCTGGGTCAGCCGGAAAAAGCTATTGCAGATTATGATCAAGTGCTTAAAACCTTACCAGACAACAGAGGAATTATCTTCAACAAAGCGTTGGCGCAGCAAGACATCAAGGACTATGAGGGAGCGAAGAAAGCGTATGACAAGCTACTAAAAGCACATCCGCGTTTTGACAACGGATATATCGGAAGGGCACGGTTAAAACTGGAAACCGGTGATACTTTGGGCGCATACGAAGATGCTCAGAAAGCGCTTGAAATTAATAAAAATGCCGTAAATGCATATCTTTTGAAAGTAGATGTGGAAATAAATAAAAATAAAGATTACGCAGCTGCTCTTTCCGATATGGATGAAGCGATAAAGATTCAGCCTCGTTATCCCGGTTTCTTCATCAACAGAGCGTTTATACGCAGAAACCTTGACGATTATTACGGAGCCATAAGCGACTATGATTATGCTATTCAACTTGCTCCCGGTGATTATGTGCCGTTTTTCAACCGGGCACTTCTATATATGGAGGTCAGAGATTTTGATCGCGCTTTGAATGATCTTGACAAAGTAATATCCCTTCATGGGCCGGATATCAAGACCCTTTACAACAGAGCAATAGTAAGAAAAGAAAAACGTGATTTCAAAGGAGCCATGGTTGACGTAAGCGAAGTGCTCCGCCGTTATCCCAATCTCGCGGCAGGTTATTTCCTACGCTCTCAAGTGAAACGGGATATGGGAGACCAGACATTTAAAGCGGACTATGATAAGTCTATCGCTATGGCTAAAGAGACCGTCCAGAAAACTCCGGATGAGCTCAACGTCGCTGTACAGGCTACCGGAAAACCATCAGACTTGATGGAAGACACAGAACTCACAGTTGCAGACAACGAACAACAGGCAGATGTTGCTGCCAGATTTACCTCACTTATCACCGTCAATGAGCCTCTAACCCTGGAACAGGAGTTTAATAATAAGCAGATTCGCGGTAAAGTGCAGGACAGAATCGCCCGCGCCGACATCGAACCGATGTTTGCTGTCACTTATTACTCTTCACCTACCGAACTCAGACCAAATTCCGAATATATCCGTGAGGCAGACGATATTAACCGTTCACGTATTCTCCGGTTTGTTCTTCAGGTAACCAATCATGAGCCAATACTTACTGATGCCGAACAGATTCAGCGTCATTTTGAATCTGTGGAATATTATAACTCATATCTTTCAACCCACACACCGCGCGCTATTGACTACTTTGGACGTGGGATGGATTTCATGACTTTACGCGACTATCCGGCTGCAGTTGCCGATTTTTCCAAAGCGATAGAAGTCACTCCTGATTTCACACTGGCATATATGATGCGCGCGGTTGCCCGTTTGCGCGGACTGCAGGCATCATCCGCTATGGATTCGCATTCAAAAGATGCCGGTAAAATTAGTGCGGAGACAGAAAGGATGACCAAGAAATCGGCACTCGCAGATATTGACAAAACAATAGCTCTTTCTCCCGATATGGCTATAGCACACTATAATAAAGGAGTGCTCATGCTTGAAAACTCCGACTACACCTCGGCTATCAACGCTTTCACTAAAGCTATCGAGTTGCGACCGGAGCTCGGAGAAGCATATTATAACCGCGGCTTTGCTTTCTTCCGCCTCGGGAATGCGAGAGCCGGAACAGCAGATTTATCCCGCGCCGGAGAGCTTGGCGTTGTACCCTCCTACTCACTTCTCAAACGTATGTCCCGCTAAAATGTATTCATATCACAGATGCCGACAGGATAACACTCATCCCTGTATGCGCACCACCGATGCATATGATAACTTTTTTAGCACGACATAATTGACGCGGTATTGACTAACATCAAACCTTTCGTTCGTAGTTACGTTTTATCTCGTCAATTGACTTTCCGCCTATACCGAAGTTTTCGTCCGGCAATTCTTTAATAGTTACAGTAAAGAACTGCACAGGTATATTGGTAATCTCAGAGGCAGCCGCAGTTAATCTTTCTATCAACTGTTTCTTTTGTTCAGCACTAAGTTTTCCGCTCTCAATTGATATGTAAGGCATCGTAATCTTCTTTTGTCATATTATATAATTTGAACCCACACTTCTCACAGACCCTTTTTGATATCCGTATTTTTTGCGTATTTGTAGAGAATCTCATCATCCGACTCTCGCCAAGTCCGCAGAATCAGTCTTTCGGTTTCAATCATACCAAACAACTCTTTACTTTCTCATTCAAGAACATTGTTGGACAGAATTCCACAATATGATATTCGGCAATATCATTTATTTTGAAAGGATCCTGTGAAATTATTGCATCGACTCCCGCACGATTGTCCGCTTTAATCAATATTACACCTCCGATACGCGGATTCTGAGGACCGGATGCAATAAAATCTCCTGACGCGTAGTGTTCAGCGAGATATTCGCGATGAGCCTGCAAAAAACTATCAACATCCGCCAATGGCTTTTTATATTTCAAGACAGCTATAAACATAAAAACTACATTAAGATTATAAATACGAGACCAATTTAAAAATCACTGATTTATCAATCAGCTTTACGACTGGTGCCACCTGGCACTAAAAAAGCGCTTATTTCCCAAAGGATATAAATCGGCAGGAATACCACCATAAGGGTAAACGGATCACCTGTCGGAGTAACTACCGCCGCAAGAATTAATAGCGCTACAACTGCATGACGGCGAAATTTCATAAAGAAATTCCTGGTGAGGAATCCCATTTTGCCCAGCAACCAAGCAAGCATCGGCAATTCAAAGATAATTCCCATCATTAAAATAAGCACCAGAAAATTATCCATATATGAATCCAGAGAAATCTGGTTTGGTATCATAGCGCTGAGCTGATAATCAGCAAGAAACCTCAGAGTCAACGGGAATACAAGGAAATATCCCACTGCCACTCCGAAAAAAAACATAAGATTGCCGAAAAAAAACGCTTTACCGGCACCGTTTTTCTCCCTTGAATAAAGTCCGGGAGAAATAAAACGCCATAATAGATAAATGATTATGGGAAATGAAAACACAATGCCAAGCCAAAATGAGGTTGACATGTGAATAAAAAACTGACTTGCAAGCTGAATATTAATCAGATTTACCTGAAAACCATCCATTGAAAAATCAGGAATCAGCTCACGATTTCCATTTAT
>CAMWYV010000192.1 GCA_947178565.1 uncultured Porphyromonadaceae bacterium
CCGTGAAGCCGAAGCAATCATAGAAGGCAGATTCTCCAATAGATGTCACCGACTCAGGAATCGTCAGGCTGCCGGTTAATCCTCTACAGTAGGCGAATGCCCACTCTCCGATAGTCGTCACCGAGTTTCCGATCGTCAGGCTGCCCTTGAAGCCGCTGCAACTTATGAATGCCCTCTCTCTGATTTCAGTCACCAAATAAGTTTTACCATCATATTCCACTGATTCGGGAATTATAAGATCACCACTCGCAGCGTAACTTCCGCCAACCAAACCGGTGACTGTTGCCGTCAAATCT
The DNA here is from genome assembly GCA_947178565.1 of uncultured Porphyromonadaceae bacterium. Taxonomy (GTDB): domain Bacteria; phylum Bacteroidota; class Bacteroidia; order Bacteroidales; family Muribaculaceae; genus Paramuribaculum. The sequence continues at coordinate 297 of CAMWYV010000192.1, forward strand.
GTATTATTTAGGTTATACTTGAGTTTATCAATATCCACAGCACTCGCGGGAAGTGAGATCGCGAGACAGGCTAATAGCAGAAATGTTCTTAAAATTGTTTTCATTTTGTATCAGTATTGTTGTTTATTTCTTCTTCCTTCGAGATATGGTATCGGGTCCAGTAGGCGTTATCCCATACTGTAAAGTATATTGACATTTGTGTTTTGTACCACACGATAGGGACTATAATTATTAATGCGACAAGACATATTATAAGTGTCGTATTGCAGGCGCATAAACATCTGTCAGTATTGCCGCAGCTGCAACTCAATACTACTTTTACAAAATAGCATACTATAATCCCCCATATATTTCTCAGAAAATTTTCATGACTTTCCTGCTTCGGAACGGTACCAAGCATATTATGAAACATCAGCAAGGAATATTCATCATCATATTTACATAATATGTCTTCAGAACATTTCTCGATATTATCCTCCTTATCAACTTCTGAATTATCCTGCTTATCATCTTCTTTATAACAGGTATTATATATTTCACCCGTCAGTTTTTCAATATATATTTTATAATTCTCAAGCGAACACTTGAGCATACAGGGGTTGCGCCGTAGGCAAGATGTTGCCCACCTTATAAATTTATCCCAGATAATACCTATCAGATAGGCAGCTGCTATCCATATCACTACCTCGAGTGACTCAAGTTCAACTGTTGGTGTATAATCCTTAAAAAGCAACAGCAATAATGCTCCCGGAATGAACTTACCGAGAAAATCGTAAAAAGAGATGCCTTGTACCGACATAATGTTTCTTGTGCCGCGGTCTTCCCCTCGTTGGCGTTTAATAAAATAAAAAAGCGTAGGAATCTGTATCTGTTGCCGTCCTACGAATAGAGGCTTCTCGCAATTGCCTTTGGAAGTCGGACGGCAACGAAGAAGCCCTACGCAAATATATGCAATATATGCGGACTCCGGCGGACATGATACATCATGTCCCTACGGGAGTTGCCGATATTTTACATATCCACGGGCATCTACCGTTGCTCAACCCTTGACTTCCAATTGAAATTTTGCGAGAATTTCTATTCGTCAAGAATCAGCGCGGATAAACGCTTTCTATGTATTTTCAATACATCCCGCCCTCTGTCCCCGGATCGTGGACTTCTGAGCGATCTGTGGTGCAAAAGTAATAAATAATTTGGAATAAGTAGAGTTGGTTAGTCGTTAGTTAGTCCGGGAAGAGGATCAAGCGATGTAGGTGATGCTGGAGCGGCTGTTTGAGCGTAAAAATAAAGAATGCCTCTCAAGTATGCTGCCCAAGGCTCCTATGATAGGCTTGTTATGTGATTATGTTCATTATAGTAATAAAAGAGGCCGTGCAGCGGAATGCACGACCTCATGTTTCCCTTTTTAGAGTGTTGGCATTGAGCCTAAAGTCAATACCGGCACTATTTGTGTCTGCAAAGATAGTTATTTTCAGAAAATGAAACAAACAAGAAAACAGGGTGCGTCAAAATGAGAGATTTGACGCACCCTGCATGGGTATCGGGTTGGGATAGTATTATTTTTTGTCTCCGGCGAGAATTACGTCGATCGGGAGCTTGGTGTACCAGATATTGTAGCTGTAGTGACCGTTTGCGCTCTCTTCGGTGAGCATACCGATGCTTCCGTCAGGAAGAATGGTCATTGAAGAGTATGCGCTGGGAAGGTTAACTACAGTTTTTTTGATGGGCCATGTCTTGCCTCCGTCTTTGCTCACGTAGATTGCCACGTTGTTTCTGCCTTTGGGGTCACCGGGGAGCGACTGAAGGAGAAGGTCGTGACCGTCGCGGTTGTAGCGGATGATGTCACCGTTGCAGCGGGGATCGGGGAGGTCTTCGATGGGCACGGGTTCGCTCCATGTCTCGCCATTGTCGTGTGAGTAAGAGAATTTGCGGAGTGAGCCTGTGCGGTTGCGGATGCTCATAATCACTGTGCCGTCGGCAAGCTGTACCACCTTGCTCTCGTCACCGTTTGTGGTGGCGGGGTTCTTTGATACTTTCCATGTTTTGCCGGCATCATCGGTGTAAACGCCATAAACCTTGAAGAGGGGATTGCCTTTCTCTCTGACAACAAGGGGGAAGATGATTCTGCCGTTGGCAAGCTGGGTGGCTCTGCCTGATGTGGCGAATGCGCTTGTGCATTTGATAGGCTGCTTGCCGTTGGGGTCGGTTGTGAGAATCTGGGGATTGATGTCAACCATCTTGCTCCATGTCTTGCCGTTGTCCTTGCTGCGGGAAACGCTGATATGAGCCGGCTCTTCCTGCCATAGACCCATTCCGTGGCTGAAAATAGCAAGGATGTCTCCGCTCTTCTCATCAACGACGAGTGCCGCGTCACCACATCCGCCAATTTCATCATGAGCGGCTACGACAACATATTCCTCCCATGTCTTGCCGCCGTCTGTGCTTCTGCGTGAAACGACGTCGATTTTGGCGGGAAGGTCACCGTTGTGCTCGATTCGCTTGTCAGCGACAGTAACGAGTGAACCGTCCTTTGCGGTTACAATAGCGGGGATACGATAGAATTTGGAGTCAAAATCTCCGGGGCAATAAACGAGTGAACGTTCCACTCCGTTAGCCCAAGTCTCGTTGTGAACCTGCTGTGCGGCAACAGTCGCGGGAGCGATGAAGGCGGCAGCCAGAACAGAAGCGCAGATTGAGCGCTTGATGTTGCTTTTAATCATGAATGGTATTGTTAATTTAGGTGTGAAGACTAAAAATGGGTTACAGTTACAAATATACGACAATTTTGGATAATGCTAACTCTTTTACGATAATTTCGGTTTACAGTGAATAATTTGCATAAAAAAGCCGCGTCAAACAGAGTTGACGCAGCTTTTATATGGGTTTTAATCATCGGATCAGTGGCATCCGCAGCCATCGCCGCATGAATCGTGCTCACATCCGCAGTCATCACCGCAGGAGCCGTGGTCGCATCCGCAACCGCATCCGTGAGCAGGCTGAAGTTCTTCAGGAGTGGCATCGCGAACGGTGAGGATTTTGCCTTTGAAGCGCACATCCTTGCCTGCTAGGGGATGATTGAAATCCATCTTCACCTTGGTGTCTGTCACTTCTGTTACAATGCCGGTGATTTTATAGCCGTCCTGAGTCATCATGGGGAGATCGCCGCCGGGTATGATTGTATCGTTGGCAAAC
>CAMWYV010000193.1 GCA_947178565.1 uncultured Porphyromonadaceae bacterium
GTAAATACGGGTATTTCCGTGGAAGGCAGACCTGCGAGTACGTGCGTCAGGTATATGAACTCTACAACGATGTGCGCCGTCAGATTCCATCATGACAAATAAAAAATCATATGATCGATAATCCTATTAATCACTAATCATTATAATAACTATTGTTATGAAAAAAACTTATCTATCCGTTGCTGTTGCAGTAACTCTCGCATCATCAATGATGCTCTCTTCATGTATAGGTAGCTTTGCGCTCACATCAAAGCTCATGAACTGGAACCGTCAGGTCGGTAATAAGTTCGTCAACGAACTCGTTTTCTTCGCATTCTGGATTCTTCCGGTTTATGAAATTAGCGCGCTTGCCGATGTGGTTGTGCTCAACAGCATTGAATTCTGGAGTGGAAACAATCCTGTAGCCGCCGGCAAGAAAGTCATTGACGGTCAGGACGGACGTTACCTCGTTGAATGCGACGGCAAAGGATACACCATTACCGGTGAGAATGACGGAAGCGTTGTTCGCCTCGACTTCAACGATGCAGACAGAAGCTGGAGCGTGACTGCCGGTGATGTCACTATGCCTCTGATGACATTTGTTGATGACAATCATGTGGCTCTCCCCTCTCCCGATGGCTCTATAACTACTGTTGAGCTCTCTCAGGCTGGCGTATTCGCATATCAGCAGCTTGCAACCGCACAGCTCTGGGCTAAAAGATAAACCAAGCATTTTACAACAACTCTGATAGCGGCGGGATATTGCGTCCCACCGCTATCTCTCTATCTTATATATGAAAAGAATTGCAATTTTCGCTTCGGGGAACGGTTCAAATGCGGAAAACATTATCCGTTATTTTCGTGACAATCCAAATGCTGCCGAAGTAGTGCTTGTTGTGTGTAACAAACCGGATGCTGCCGTTACTAAGCGTGCTGAAAACCTTGGTGTGCCGGTAAAAATAATCTCCAAAGCTGACTTTCAGAATCAAGACATGGTATTGGAGCTATTGAAAGAAGCGAAAATTGACATCATTATTCTCGCAGGATTCCTGTTGATGATACCTCCATATCTCACAGAGCATTATAAAGACCTGATAATCAACATTCACCCTTCATTGCTGCCAGCTTACGGTGGCAAAGGAATGTATGGCAGACACGTGCATGAAGCGGTCGTTGCTGCCGGAGAAACTGAGACCGGGATAACCATCCACCTTGTAACAGACAAATGCGACGAGGGTGCCATTCTTTTTCAGGCAAAGACAAAACTCACTCACGGAGATACCCCGCAAAGTGTTGAAACAAAAATCCACCGCCTTGAAAAAGAGTATTTCCCGAAAGTGATAGAGTCATTTATCCGCAACCGCAGGCAGTAAACAGCGGCAAAACCTGTTAAGGTGTACTAAAGTATCAAAAGGTAAATTTAAGATCTGGTTTGCTTCGGAGAATATTTCGTAACTTTGCAGGCTGCAAAATAAATGAATACACTCCGAATACTCATATATATATTATGCCTCGCTGGTAGCGTTGATGCTTCAGCTGTTTACTTGCGTCTTGCCGGTGCAAGCGGTTCAAAGGCTATATCCGTTGAGCCCGCTGCATCATCCGGTCTTAATGCAATCTTTGTTGTACCGGATGCTCAGGATATTGTACCGGAAATTTCCGAGGCGTCAATCACCTGTAAATGGTATATCTTTGACTCCCGGGGAGCAGCCTACGCCCGACCTTTGGAAAATCCGACTACACTTTCCGCCGACTGCGGCTATATTATTGAAGATGCAGGTAAAAAATATTATTTTTGGATTACCGACTACTCCGCTACCCCGATGACAAACGGCACTCTTGAGGTGGAAGAAAGCGACTGTTCCTCGGTGTCGCTGCTTTACACCGGCATTGCTCCACGCCTCACCTGTCATTCTATTACAGGCCGTACGATAGATATTGACAGGGAAATTTCGCTATCATATTTCACTCTTGTGGAGGACAGCGAAAACCTATCTTTCAGTCAGATTATGCAGTCAAAGACTCTGCCCTATATAAATCAGCACATCAGTATCCCTGCACCGCTTTGTTCCACCCGGTTTGTCCTCACAGGCGACAGATTCCTGCGCAGCTGGGGTAAGGAAATTCAGATTTCAAGCGACATACTGACCCCTCAGGCGGTTTCGGCAATTGTAAGCGTTTCCCAGATTCAACGCGATTCGCCAAACGAGCAAAAAACTTCCGACACCTCTTTCGGAGGATCTGCACCTGTAGATATCCAGTTTAAAGCGGTCATATCTGACGCCGCGGTTTTTACTGAATGGCAGATTGCCTCCGACATTGAATTCAACAATATCGTTCTGCGCGAGCAATCCCCTGAATGGGATTACACTTTCACCGACACCGGTTCACACTATATTCGCTTTATGTGTGCCGATTCTTCCGGCTCATGCGACTGGTACAGCGATACCTACACTGTTGCGGTAGGTGAATCGCGTCTGAGATGCCCTAATGCGTTCTCACCGGGAGCTACGGAAGGTGTCAACGATGAATGGCGCGTGAGCTATCGCTCAATCATCTCATTTGAATGCCACATTTTCAATCGTCTCGGTGTTAAAATGGCAACCCTCACAGATCCCTCACAAGGATGGGACGGAAAATATAAAGGACATATTATTGCACCCGGCGTTTACTATTATGTAATCAAGGCTGTAGGTGCAGATGGCAAAAAATATAACCTTAGCGGAGACATAAATATCGTTGGCTCACGTTATCGCTGATTTCTAATTTTATCAACTCAATCATGAAACAAATATCTACACTCATATCAGCCATACTGCTCGGCAGCTCAATAGCATTTGCACAACAGTCAGCTCCGAATCCGTATATCCCCGGCAAGATTACATTTGCCGGTCAGCCTGTTAATTTTGACCGTGCGGATATGTATGAGCGTTTTGACCGTGAACTCACCTCCATGGCTTATACTCACGGAAATACTCTGCTCACCATTAAGCCTGCCCATAAATATTTTCCGCTCATGTCTCCGATCCTAAAGCGTCATGGCGTTCCACAGGATCTTCTGTATCTTGCTTGCATCGAGAGCTATCTTGATCCACGAGCCGTATCACCCGCCAAAGCTGCCGGTATCTGGCAGTTTATGCCTGCTACTGCAAAACAGTACGGTCTTGAGGTCAATGAATATGTAGATGAGAGATTCCATCCCGAAAAAGCCACTGAAGCGGCGTGTAAACTCCTCAAAAGTATGAAAAACCGCTTCGGAAACTGGGAAAGTGCCGCAGCCGCATATAATGCAGGCAGCGCAAGAATTGCACGCGAACTTGAATCTCAGGGTGTTAATACCGCTTTTAACCTTTACCTCCCTGAAGAAACTTCAAGATATATGTTCCGACTCTTTTCAATGAAAGAAATCATGGAAAATCCTGCCGGATATGGATTCAAACTCACCTCTGATCAGCTTTACCAACCTATCGACTGCAATACCGTCACCGTTTCCGGTCCGGTTGAAGAC